>NZ_JBIMPP010000113.1:0-13898 GCF_043906805.1 Actinomadura sp. SCN-SB
ACCACGCCCCAAGGCCGCATGATCAAACCCGGTGAACGTTCGTGGTCACCGCACTAGCCCGGCGGCAAGCATCTGCCCTCCGACGTCGCCGGCGGCGACCTCGACAGTGCGGTCACCCGCAAGCTCCCGCGCCTTGGCCGCGGCTGCCTCGATGCCATCGACGAAGTGAAAGGGCGCCTGGGGGTCCCAGCCCTCGGGCGCCGGCCGGTGCGTCACGATGACCGCGTGGTCGACCCCGCTGGGAGGTGTCCCGTCCCAGCCGTCGGTGATGTCAAAGACGTGGCGGCCGGCGATTGTCACTGCGACCTCGTCCCAGTACGGCCGGGTGTGGTCGTAGGACGCCTGCGACACCTTCAGGACGCCACTGTCGTCCAACGGGTGTCAACGGACATCACTTCCTGGCTCTGTCGCGAAGTGTGTGTTCTGGTGACCGTCTGTAGTTCGGTCAGTGGGCGCAGAGGATGAGCTTCCGGAGAAGATCGAGGTTGGCGCGGCCGTAGCGGGCGCGTTTGAGTGCCTTGATTCTCGTCACGTTGCCCTCGACCGCGCCTGAGGAGTGGGGCAGAGACAGGCCGTTGGTGACGGCGTCCAGGTCACGGTCGATGCCCTTAGCGAAGGAATGCAGGGCGGGAAGGTCGTCGGCTTCGACGCCGGCTAGCCAGCTCTTCAGCTGTGTGGCTCCAGTGCGGTTCACCATCATCTCGGCGAACGTCGTGACGTGCTGGTCGAGCGAGGCCAGGAAGGGACTGCGATCCAGGATCACCGCGAGCTGGTCCTTCTCGTCATCGGTGAGGCGGTCGGGATGGGTGGTGATCCAGCGAGTGACCTCGCGGACCGTCGGCGGGGGCGGCGAAAGTTGCGGGGTGGTGAGCCTGGCCCGGAGGGGTTCGACGTAGCGACGGACGGTGCGGCGGCTGACGCGATGGCCCAGGGCTCGCAGCTCGGTATAGAGCTGGGCGGCGTTGACAACGTCGTCCTCGGCGACGCGTTGCCGCAGGTAGGGAAGGGCCTCGGCGAAGGCGGGAGGCCGGCCACGGCGAGCACCGTTGATGAGCTGTTCGGCGGTGGCGGCAGCCGCGAACTTTCGGACGGTCTTGCGGTCCAGGTTCAGGTGCTGGGAGATCGCGATGATGGTCCAGCCCTGCTCGCGGAGCTGGTGCACGGCGGCGTGACGTTCGCGGGTGCGAACCGCTGCGCGCGAGGTGTCCAGCGGCTCGGCCGGGGCCGGTGCGGTGTCGGCGGTCATGGCGGAGGCCGGTTCCTCGTTGGCAGGTTCAGGTTCTCGCAGGTCAGCTCGGTTAGCCCGGACGGTGGTCTCAGCGGCTTTGCAGAGGTTGTTGAAGATGTGCCACCTATCAGCCACCTGTGTCGCTTCCGGTGCGCCCGCGCTGGCCCCTTCGGCGTAGTTCCCCGCCCTGTCGCGACAGATCACCTGGGCTCCAGGATGCTCCCGCAGCCAGGCCGCGAAGGTGTCGGCCTGGCGATCGTCCAGGACGTCGACGGGCCGGTGGGTGGCCATGTCGATCAAGATCGTGGCGTAGGAGTTCCCGCGTCGCTTGGCCCAATCGTCGACGCCGAGCACAGTGACCTGGCCGATCTCGGGGTCGGGCAGAGCGCGGACGAGCCGGAGCAGGGTGTCTCTGGAGACGGTGACGCCGAGGACCGCCATCAGCCGGGAGCAGGCCCGTGCGGCCAGGGCGAGTGCGAGTCGTTCCAGCATGCGTCGCAGCGGGGTGGTGTTGCGGGCATGCCGTCCGGCCAGCGTGGTGACTGGCTCGGCGAACGTCCGCACCGAACACTCAGGGTTCCGGCACGTCAACCGGCGTATGGACAGGCGGATGAGAACCTGACGGCCACCGGCGGGCAGGTCCTGCAGCAGCCGACGGTAGTGCCCATGCAGCCGGTCAGAAGATATTCCACACCCCGGACAGCACGCTGGTCCGCCGCGGGTTCGGGCTCTGACCAGCACATAGCTCCCGCGATCGGAGATCTCCTCGACGACCAGTTCGGTCAAGTGGGGGAAGAAGACCTGCAGGCAGGCTTCGCCTGCCGGGTGCCCGGCATGCACAATGAACTCCGCGGCCGCTTGTTGACGATCATGTTCTTGGTCGAACCCGATCATCACCGAGCGGCCGTACCTATGCGCGGACCGTTACAAGATCGCGATCAGCCCCGGACGAAACTCACCGGCACAGTCCGTGGTCGCACCCCACACTTCGCGACAGAGCCAGTTTCTCGTGTCCGCTGACAAACGGCACGTCACCGCTGACCAGCCACTCGAAGATCGGGCCGGGATCGTCGTTCTCCGCTGCGATGAAACCATCCACCGAGACCGACGCGCTCATGACAACTTTTCCCACGGGTTTCCTCCTCTGTTCGGAGGTCCGAGTCTTGTGCGGAGCGAGTGCTCGTTCTTGTACGAAATCAATCGGCCGGCAGTGGCCATCCATCCAAGGCGTGTCCGGGGTAATCGCGCAGGAACCGCCGCCGGACCTCGACGTACCGGGTCGGCGTGAGACCCGTGAACTCCCGGAACTCGCGCCCGAAGTGGGCCTGGTCGAAGTAACCCGCCTCAGCGGCGACCTCGCTCCAGTCGATCGGGGCAGCGACGTCGATCGCCAGCACGGTGTAACTGAAGCGATAGCTGCGAGCCAGCCTCTTTGGCGTGACGCCGACGATGGCTTTGAACCGC
This sequence comes from Actinomadura sp. SCN-SB, assembly GCF_043906805.1. NCBI lineage: Bacteria > Bacillati > Actinomycetota > Actinomycetes > Streptosporangiales > Thermomonosporaceae > Actinomadura > Actinomadura sp. SCN-SB. The sequence continues at coordinate 2,693 of NZ_JBIMPP010000113.1, forward strand.
TTCGCCAGATAGGTACTGCTGGCGCGGGCTGCCACGCCGAGATCGCTGATCGGCACAGTCCCGCCGGTCGCCACGATTGCGCTGCTCATCTGACGGACGAGGTCGAGCCCGTCGATCGTGCGCAATCGTCGCACCAGTTCGTCCTCGAGCAACGTGAGCATGTCCCGCGGTGAGTCCGCCACGGCCAGTCGGTCTCGTAGCTCACCGGTCGCGCGGTGACCCCAGACCTGATCCAACGTCGCCGGTCGGTCACACAACTCGGCCGCGGGCATCGGAAGAAACGGCGCCAGACCCCACGGCTTGAAATGGACACCAACGGACTGCGTCGGCGTCGGATAGCCGAACTCCCACGCGCGGGTGGGAGTGACGACCGCGCAGCCGTCGGCGTACTCCGCCGCCTCGTCGGCGGAGCCGGCGCGGATGAGGAACGGCGCCCCGAGATTGACGATCAGCAACGGCGCCGGCGCCGCCGGCAGCACCAACTTGGAGTACGGCGGCGCGCCCTCCAGGTAGTAGAGGTCGTCGATCAGCTCGCCCAGCGGCGGACGCGGCACCCTGGACACATACTGCACACCCACATCATCGCCGACCGCCCGCCCAGCATCGCGCGCCGGGACGGTCCGGCCGCGCCGACGCCAGACCGAGCCGACGCCGTCCCTGACGGACGCCCCCGGCGGATTTCAGGCCCCAACTACACCCCACTTTGTGAAGAGCCGCTTTCACCCGGACCGCCAGCCATCACGACACAGGGTCAGGCGGCCAAACCAGGAAATACTCACCCAGCACGCGCGTGAACGGCAGGCTCCAGCCTGGGCCTAGAAGCAGCGCTAGTCGCTCTCGGCGGCTGCGGATTCGTACTCGCGGATGCCCAGGGCGGTGTCCACGATGGCGTTGACCAAGACGGTGAAGGCGTCCGAGTCGGCTAGAACCGCACGGGCGGCGTGCGCGAACACCTCATCGGACGCCTGGGGTGATTGCGCGTCGTCCCCGAGGGGGCGAGCTTTGGCGATGAGTTCGGCCAGGCTCGTCCTGATGAACACCTCGCCGACGGTGTCGGGCAGCCCGGCGCTCTCGGCCAGGCGGTCACAGAGGTGGGCGCCGATGGTGACCAGCGCGGCGCGATGTGGCTGCCTCAGATTCCGTACCCGCTCGTTAGCTCTCTCCGAGCACGGTCCGCAGTTGTCGGCGGTGGCGTTGATGAGGTCGAGCAGGATCGCGTAGACGCCGGGCAGGGACGGGCCGCCGGCGGGGAGCCGCTGTGCCCAGGGGCGGGCGTTCAGCAGCTCGACAAGTTCAGGGTCTCGGTCAAGCTGTGCATGCTCGGGGCTCGTGGGGGCGTCGTTGGGCATCGGGGTCGTCCGTTCGTGTCCGGTTGTCCAGAGAAAAGGCGGGTGCGGCGGGGTGAGCTGGTCGCGTGCTAGGGGCCCTTCCCGTTGGGTGGGTGCGTGGTGAGTAGCTGGCAGGGATGCACCATGGCGAGCTGCTGGTGAGTGTTGCGCATGAGATCGGCCGGGATGAACACCTTCAGTGCCCTGATGGGGGGCGCTTGGTTGGGGTCATCATCGGCGTCGGGTTCCGCCCAGGCGAAGGTGATGGCGATGAACTGGTCGCCGCCCGGGGTTCGATCGTCGTCGTGGGTGGCGGTCTCGATCTCGACCACGTGCCCGATGCGTTCGGGCACATCCTGTACGGCGGCGGCGATCCGGCGGCGGATCTCCTGTACTACGGGGTCTCGCACCGCGGGGTCGGGTACGTGCTCACTCATGCGCGGTCATTCCCCTCGTTGAGGTAGGGGTGGTCCTGCGGGGAGAACCCCGCAGCCCGCAACACCTCTTTGGTCCGCTTCACGCTTGCCTGGCCGATGCGGGGGATCTCCTGGAACGCGCCGGTTCGCAGGCAGGCCATCAGGTCCGCGACGGTCCGCACGTCCGGCTGGTACCTCTCCAGGGCGTGGACCACGCGCAGTGGCAGGGGTACGCAGCTCAGCGCGCAGGCCATTTTGACGCGGTGGCACACGTGGGTGGGTGGTGAGCCGAGCCCGAGCCGTGCGGCCGAGTCGGTCAGGGCCCGCACCAGGTCACCGATCGTTTCGACTCCGATGCACTGGACCGGGCAGTCGAGCGTGACCCGGTGGCCTGGGGCGTGGGAGGCCGAGCCGCAGGCATCTGCCGTGTTTCCTGAGGTCACGGACGGGGTGCCCAGCTCTGGGAAGGCACCCTCGACGTTCGGCGGCGGGGTCACGGCTGCCCTCCGGGGTCCGCGGGTGCCGGCCGTGCGCGGAGCACCGGGGTGAGGCAGGCGGCGGCCGTGATCGCCCATGCTGCGGCTGCGGCGGCGGCTGCGGTGGCGGGGTCGCCGTCGATGGCGAACCCGATCGCGTTGAACCCGGCGTGGAACACAATCCCTGGCAGCAGCGACCCGGTCTGTTCGAGCATCACGCAGGCAATGACGGCGCCCGCCACCAGCAGTGGCAGCAACAGCAGCTGATCTGCTGTGCCGGTCGGGTCCAGGTGCAGCGCGGCGAAGGGCAGCGCAGCGATCGGAGCGGCGATCAGGGCGCGGCAGCGGCCGCGTAGCGCCCGGTAGACCAGGCCCCGCCAGAACAGCTCTTCGGCCCACGGGGCCAGGCACACCCCCACGATCGTCAGAGTGATCAGAGTCGCGCCGTGGGCGGCGGCGACGCTGGTCTCGACGGTCTGAGCGGGCGGATCCACCAGCGCGGTGTAGGGCAGGGCGAACGCCCAGTAGATGCCCAGCCCCGCCACGGGCCACAGCAGTAGTTGACGCAGCGAGACCGGCCGCAGGGCCAGGTCGGCGCGGGGACGGTCCCGCCGCGCCCGGGCCAGCCCGGCCACGACCATCACCAAGGCGGTGATGTTGGCCAGTGCGGCGGTGATGAGGCCGGCCGGGTCTGTTCCGATGGGGGCGCCGGCCACGGCCAACAGCACCAGGATGATCTGGCCGAGGATGAGCTGGCCCACGAGGGCCACGATGGCCTCCCAGAGCCGCCACGGCCGGTGCGGGGGCAGCGGTGCCGCTTGGGGCCGCTCAGTGAGGCGATCGGAGGGCCGCTGGCCGCGGTGGGGCGTTGTCTGAGGTGGGGTGGTTGGGGAGTTGTCGGACATCGGGTTCCTAGGTGGTGGACATCGGGTCGGGAATATCGGGCCTGGGGGCGGCGCTTTCGCGTCGCTGCAGGAGCGCAGCTCAGGCCATTAGGTGAGCTTCACGGCCTGCCGGCGGGTACGGGTCATGCCGGTCCCGCCTGCTGGATCTGGGTAGTGAGCGCAGCGCGCAGGGTGACGGGCGGATGGGCCGGCGCGAGAACTTGAAAGAGGAACTGCCGGGCCCGGCGCCGCGGCCTGGGTCGCGATTCGCGGTACAGCTCCCACCAGGTTCGGGCCGTGCCGGGCGGGGTGGTGCGGGCGGCCGCCACATCGGCGGCCAGCTCGTCGATCCAGCGCAGCAGCATTGTGGCCGCCCACACCGCGGGGGCGATCACCAGCAGGTGGCGTCCCGGCACGGCCAGCGCGAGCGGCAGCCAGCCCAGCAGCACGGGCCCGCCGAGGACCAGCCGCAGCCCAAACCAGGGACGGCGCGCATGGTGGACTTCGTGCGCCAACACGAACGCGAGCGCCTCGGGCTGGGCGAGCAGCCGGTCACCGACCACCAGCACCGGATGCAACCGGGCGGGGACGACGCAGGCGTTGATCCGCCCACCCCAGCAGGGGCAGCCGTAGCCGGTGTCGAGGGTGCAGATTCGGGCGTGCTCGTCGCTGATGCGGGGCGAGAACAGGTAGACATCCAGCGCGACGGGCCGCTGCCGTTGGACCCGGGCTTGGGCCCCGGCCAGCAGATGGCGGACCTGGTCGGGCAGTCCCTCGGTCAGGCGCTGCTGGTAGGGCGCCGCGGTAGCCCAGTCGATACTCGGGTCGGGCCCGCGACGGTAGGCGATCACGGTGGCCACCACGATCATGGCCTCAAGCGCGGCGGCCGCCACCGTGGTCACTACGGTGCCCACGGTGGGTGCGGTCAGGGCTCGGATCAGCGTTCCGAGGCCGGCGCCGACCAGCAGCAGCAGGAGCGGGAGGAGCAGGGCACCCAGCGCGTGGCCTCGGAGCGCTGTTTTGAACTGCTGCTGCATGATCTCCGCGAAGTCCCGCAGTTTGCCCTTCGGCGGCGGGGCGGTACCTTCCGCGGATTGGTGGGCGTGCGGTGACGTGCTCGACGCGGGCGCGGTCGTCGGCGTGGTATCGGACATCGTGTTTTCCTGGGTAGGTGGACAGTGGGGCGGGAGCATGGGCGGAGGCGGCGCTATCGGCTCGCGACAGGTCCGGATGTGCGCAGGAGTGCGGGTAGCTCGCGGACGTGGCGGATGAGCAGCGCGCCGTCGGGTAGCTCCTCGCCTGGGACCAGCTCGTTCGGGCGGACGAGGCACGCCTGCATTCCGGCCCGCATCGGCCCGATGACATCCTGGGCAATGTCGTTACCGACGAACAGCACCCGGTCAGCCGGGCATTGCGCCGCTGTCACCACCAATTCATAAAACAGCGGGTCATCCTTCCGGACATTTAGTGAATATGAGATCAGGGCGACCGAGAAAAGCTTTTCCACGCCGCCCAACTGCAGCGCCGGCCAGCGGGTCTCGGTCGCGGTGGCATTTGTCGCCAATAGCAACCGCAAGCCGAGCTCGGCCAGATCATGCAAGGCGGCAGCAGCCAGCGGGTCCACACGTTTCTGCCCGATCACATGATCCTCGCGGTCGGTACTGATCGTTCCGCCGTTATGTGATCGTTCCTGCTGTCGCAGGTGGCTCGGTGTCGCAGTTCGGCGGTGCGCCTCGCATGTGGGTGTGACGGGTCTCACATGGTCTCCAGGAGTGCGGGCAGGTCACGGACGTGTCGGATGAGAAGGGCGCCGTTGGGCAGAGACTCTCCGGGCCGCAGCCCGTCAGGCCGGACGAGGGCGGTGCGCATGCCGTGGGCGAGCGGCGCGATGACATCGCAGTGGAGGTTGTCGCCGACGAAGAGGACCTGTTCGGGTGGTGCCTGAGCTGCGGCGAGCACGAGTTGGTAGAAGACGGGGTCCGGTTTGCCGATACCGAGCGGATATGAGAGCAACGCGACGCTGAACAGGTCGGCTATTCCGGCTTTTTGAAGCGCGGGCCAGCGGGTTTCGTGCCGCTCAGTGTTGCTGGCCAAGATGATGCGCAGGGCGAGATCATCATGCAGTGTGCGGAGCGTGGCGGCGGCGGCCGGGTCGACCGGTTTCTGCCCGATGAGGTGGTCGATCGCGTCCGCGGAGATGGTGGAGCCGTAGTCGGTCACCAGGCAGCTCAGTGAGCTACTCATCGCTGGTCCTTGGGCGTGGGCGGAGTCGGCTGACGCCTGGTGCGGCGTGTTCAATCTGGTTGCGGAGCCGCGACAAATGGCGAAGAGTTCGGGGTCGATCTGGTCGGTGGAGATCGTCGAGCCGTCGGTGCCGACCGTGCTGATCGGTCCTAGGAGGACGGGTATGGGCGTCATGTCGCCTGGCTGGACGGCGGCGGGATCGGGGCTCATGGCGCCACCTGATCCAGGTTCAAGCGGACCGAGACCATCCGGTGATTGGTTAGCCGGGTGCCGAGTTCGCTGATCCACACCCGGTAGGAGCCGGCCACCTGGGCGGGTGCCAGGTCGGGGCTGAACAGGATGTGGTCGATCCGGCCGCCTTGGCCGTGGTCGATGTTGGTGTTGACGGTGACGGTCATGTCCCCGGCCACGCAGCCGGCGTTGACGAACCCCACCTCCTTCAGCACCTGCATCGCGCGCCGGTCCGACACCAGCCGCCCGTGGGGCCGCAGGCCCGGCGGGAGGGTCTTGTGCGTGCGTTTGCGCGGCGGAAGCCGCTCCCAGTTAGGCTCGAACTCGCGGTGTACGCGCCGCGGCCAGGGCCGCCACCATTGACGGGGACGGCGGCAATCGGGCCACAGCGCATTGAAGTCCCCGCCCAGCAGCGACAACCGGCCCGGAGCGGCGAACCGGGTCAGCTTCTGCGCGGCGTCCAGCCGGGCGCCGCCGTCCCAGTGCGGCCACTGCAGCGACCTGACCGCCAGTGGCCGGTCCAGCCCTTCCACCTGGAAGTGGAGCCAGCCGATCTGGTCATGGAAGACGTCGGGCAGCCCAGCCTTGTAGTGCGTGACGGGGCGGAACCGCGGCCACCGGACGAACACCAGATCATGCAGCTGACCGATCGTGCTCGGAGTCATGAACGAGCGAAGCCCGAAGCGGCCCAGCAGGGTCTCCGCGCGATACCGCAGCTCCTGCCCTCGCAGCCCGTAGTGCTTGCCCTCTTGGAACAGCACGACATCCACCGCGGGCACGTGGCCGATCAACTCGGGCAGCAGATCCAGGTTGCGGTGGTCTTCGTGCTGCCGATCCCAGCCGCCGTCCTCCAGATTCAGCACCACGACGGTCACCTCGCCAGCGCTCACGCTGGCCACCGAGCCGTGATCGGCTTGGTCGCCAGGGTCGCGGGCCGGGGTTTGAGTCCGGCGCGGCGGTCCTGGGCGGCTTGTGCTGGGGTGGGTTGGCGGGTGATCAGGCGTGCCGCGCCGGGGTCGGTCAGCAGCACCCAGGCGGCCACGGCGATGTAGTACAGCGCGCGTCCTCGGGCGATGGCTTGCGGGGAGGGCAGGTCGGCCTCGGGCAGCTCCACCTCCGGGCCGGTGTAGAGGGTGGTGGCGGACTCGCCAAAAGTCAGCGGGCCCATCACTCGAAGAAAGGCTTCGACTTCCTCCTGTGTGCGGCCTTGGTTCCGCGCATCGATCTGGGCGGCGACGCGGTTGTCGGCCCACCAGGCCAGCCACGTCCCCTCCGGCAGCGGCCCCCAATGGAACGCCATCAGCGGAACACCAAAGCTGGTGTATCCGACGCCGCTGGCAAACCGCAGAAACCCGCTGAGGGTGGGGGGCGTGACCATCACCAGCGGTGCCAGGCGGGACGTGCCCGCCTCCGCCAGCGGTGGCCCATGACGCGCAATGTCATCGCTGAGCGTGACAGCAGCCCTCGTCGCCGCCTCATCCAGCCCGTACAGGTGCGCCCCGGCAACCCGGGCGGCCTCATCGGCCGCCAACGCCGCCGGCCGCCGGGACGCAGGCAGCGCGGCGATGGCCGGGGGCGTGGACAGCCGCCCGTACAGGCGTTGACAGTCCGACCAGTACCCCTCACCGAAACCGGCAATGGCGCGGTAGACCGAGCGGCGTTCGCGGTACAGAGCCTCGACCTGCAGGTCGGCGTTGCCGCAAGCGAACACCACCTTCAGGTCAAAGTGCTCGTCGAAGGGCTCGTCGAACCTGCTCACCGCGCCCGCCCCGGGCGCGACGGTCCTGGGCCCAGGGTCAGCCAGGTGCCGCGCAGGTGCGCAGTCGCCGGCGAGGAGCACCAGTCCGAGCCGAAGGAGGCGGGGGTGACCGTGCCCGGCTCACCCGGCGACGGTAGCCCGGCTTTGAGCAGTATCTGCTTGACGGTGGTCGCACGCAGCGGGCCGATGCCGCGGACCTCGCCCAAGGCTCCGGCGCGCACCAGGGCCAGCAGATCACGCACCGTTCGCAGATCCGGGTTGGGGCGGGTGAGCGCATCGTGGATGCGCGCGGGCAGGTTCAAGCACGCCAGCGCACAATCGGGCCGCACCCCGCGGTGCCCTGGTTCGTGCCCGCTCCCCCGTTCTGTCGTGGTCTGCGGGCGGCGGCCGGGAACGGGCGCGGCCTTCCGGCTGTGCGCGGGCCGGGTGTTCACATCGGTCATCACGATCGTGTCCCGTCAGGTTGGTCGCTCATGCGGTGGGTGGGGAGTCGTGGCCCTCGGGTGAGAGCGCGAATTCCCGGGCCACGACTCGTCCGGGTGCGGGGCTGTACGGCTGGCGCTCCGCCGGAAGGCCCCGCTTGGTGAACCCGCGCCCCTGGCCTTGCCTCGCCCAGGGCCTTCGCGGGCTGACACGGGTTGTGGGACGGCCCAGCGCGCTGCGCGGGAAACGCCGGGACCGTCCCCGTTTAGGAGGTGGGGCGCACCGGTCGTGGAGACCTTCATGGGGGTCCCAGGGCAGCCCCGGGGGACGGCAGTTGTCCCCGCCGGTTCCGAACCCGCGGGCCCTGGCCACCCCTGCGCAGGGCCCGCGGGCTGGTGCGGTGAGACGGCCCCGGGCGCTGCGCCGAGTAGCGCCAGGGCCGTCCCAGCTTCGCGGTGAGCACGCCCCTCACGGGGTACCGCCCGGCAACGCCAGGCGCGGGACGTACCCACCGGTCAGACGCCTGAGAACACGCCGCGCAGAACCGTTGAACGGGCCGCGCGGTGTGCGGGCGAGGGCACACCACACGCTCAACCCGTCCGCCTGGGATGCGTGGCCGGGACCGTCCGGGAAGGCGGCCCCATCCAGCCAGGCCGTGACGTCGACGATCCCGGGCCGCACCAGCCGTAGCCCGGGCGGCAGCAGCGCCGCGAGCTCGGCGGGGCCGCGCAGCCGCGGCACGGCGGCGCCGTGGCCGGCGGCCAGAGCCGGCAACAGCCTGGCCGCCGCACGATCGCCAGCGCCCAAGTGCACGATCCCGACCGCACTGCCGCCCACTGTGCGGGCTGTGATGCGGCGGATCGCGGCGGCGGCGGTGGTGTCATCGAGCAGATCCAGCGAGGTCACGAACAACACCGCGACCCGCTCACCAAGATCCACATGCTCGGCCGCGGCGTCCAGCAGCCCATCGGCGTCGCCCGGCGCGGCCTGCACAGCGGCACAGGCCCCGGGCCCGCGGAACAGGGCCTGGGCGTACACCACCGCGAGCTTGTCGTGGTCGGCGTACACGGTGCGGGCCGCCGGGTTGGCGCTCCAGGCGATCTCGTGGATCTCCACCTCGTTGCAGGGCAGGTCGGTGCCGGCCACGATGATCTGGGTGATGCCCGAGCCGGCGAGGTAGTGGGCCAGGGCGCACCGGCCCAGGTGCCGACTCCACGCGACCCGCAGCATTCCCGGGATGTGCTCCCACAACGCGCGGGCGAAATCGCGGTCCGCCTGGTAGGCGTCCTTACTGAGATCCAGCAGGTACGGCCACACCCGCGGGTAGGACGGGGTGTGCGGGTCGAACCCCTGATCGGGCACGGCCGTGCGGGTGTCCATGATCGCGGTCACGGCTGCTCCCCGAGGACGGCGACGCCGCACAGCACCATGTCGGCCATGGACGTCAGCTCGGTGAGCTTTCCGGTCTCGGGGTCGGGCCGCCATGCGTTGGGCTCGACCAGGCCCGGCGGGAGGAGGGACCAGCCGTCGAACAATGCCATGACTCGTTCGGGGGTGCGGGGGTAGCCGCTGCCGACGCTGGCGCGGTAGTCGTCCATGACCGATTCGAGACCGTCCAGGACGTGGCTGATGGCCAGGGCGCTGCCGCTCGACAACGGCTCGCGCAGCACCGGCAGCACGGCCGCGATCTGCTCGTCGGTCAGGAAATGCAGGCTGGCGACCGCCGTCACACCGACCGGCTTGGAGAAGTTCAGCGTCTCGGCCGCCCTCTCGACGATGGCGCCGAGGTCGCGCAGGTCGGCGTCCACATAGGTGGTCTTGCCTTCGGGGCTGCTGGTCAGCAGGGCACGGGCATGCACGAGCACCATGGGGTCGTTGTCGACATACACCACCCGGCATTCGGGCGCGACCTCCTGGACGACCTCGTGGATGTTGGGGCGGGTGGGCAGCCCGGTTCCCAAGTCGAGGAACTGGCGGATCCCCAACTCGGCCGCCATCGTCCGGACGGCGCGGACCAGGAATTGGCGGTTGGCGATCGCGCCCCCACGCAGCCGTGGCTCCTTCTGCAGAAGCCGGTCGGCCAGTTCTCGGTCGGGCCCGAAGTTGTCCTTGCCGCCGAGCAGGTAGTCATAGACCCGGGCCTTGTGCGGGGTCCCGACATCGATCCCGTGAGGGGCGGTCGGGTCACCTTCAGGGCCGGGTGGGACGTCGGCGGGATGATCTCTGGTCATGGGGGATGTCCGGGGGTGAAGGGTTCGGGGGTGGACACCGGCCACAGGCGTACCGGGTGGGGCGTCGCTGTGGCTAGTGACGTGCTCAATCGCGTGGACGGCAGCGGGGATGTCGCCGACGGGCGCCACCAGCTGCCGCGTGGCTCGCCACGCGAAGGAAGGGCCGGTGACGGGGACGCCGCGGTGGCAGTCCGCCGAGGCGGCGGGGTCGATGAGGATCACCGCCACGGCGCGGGACGGGTCGAAGCGCCCGCCGGGCGGGTGCAGCAGCTCTTCCTCTCCTGGCGCTGGAAATCGCTGGTGAGTCCAGCGCCACCCACCACCGCGTATCGTGTCGCCAACTCCAGCAACCGGTGCTTGCGGAAACGGCTAGGAGCCACGTAGCCAGCGACCGCACAGTCGGCCAGATGCAGCCATGTCCTTGCCATGCATGCGGCGGGCACGGGCAAGAATGGCAGCAGCGAGGACACGGCCGAGGCAAAGATCATGGTCGCCTCTTCCGGACAAGCTAAGGTTGGCCAGGCAACGAGCGTCGATGGCCGGCATTCGCCCGGACATGTGCGTGCCAAGCGCCGTGAGGTGATCGCGAGTCTCTGGCGAACTACGCGGTATCGGACACACCTTATGGTTGAGCCGCGAATAGGCTGGTACGGACGTTTCAGGTCCGGGATCACCCTTGCCCGTGTGGGACATCTGCCATCACCGTCAAGTTGCCTGGCGGCATACTTGTGCGCTCGCATGCCATGATGCTGTCGTCCGCAAAGGGTCCTGAGTGACACATCTTGTGTCACCACTTGACCTGGCTAAATAGCGCGAGCCCACTCTGCAAACGCGACCAACGCATGAGAGGGGGATGAATGCAAACGCAGAAGAGTTATGAGAACATCCCGGACATACGGATGCTCCCTGACATGTTGTGGGGCAATCCGCCGTGCCTCGCAGAGCGCGTCAAAGGCTCCTTCGCGGAGCCCAAGCCACAACCGAGCACGTGCGATATCGATGAAGAAATGCGATCGGCGCTCGGCCGGTAGCAGCGCTGGCGGCGTCCAGTCGCCGGCCGAGTCCAGAGCACCCGCACCATCGCCAAGTTCCACTGCCACCGCGACCTCATGCACCTTTAGGGATGCCGGGCCGAACGCTGTCCCGCAATAGACGCCTTCAGGCACCCGATCAGCCAACCGCCGCGCCGCTCTCAGATGGTCCCTCACCGACTG
>NZ_JBIMPP010000114.1:0-12086 GCF_043906805.1 Actinomadura sp. SCN-SB
CACGACAAGCGACGAGCCGCCAGGCGAGGAGCACAGCTCGTGCTTGCAATAAATCACAGCACGGCGATGGGGTTGATGGGGCTGGCGGTTCCGCCTTCGATGGCGAGGGGGGCCGCGGCGAACAGGAAGTCGCCGCGGCCCGTCTCCGCCAGTCCTTCGAGCCAGAGCATTTCGGCCAGGTGGATGCCATGCCGCCACAGCAGGATCATGTGCAGGTCGTCGGTGAGGTCTTCGTCGGCGAGCTGGCGGGCGTTGAGGCCGCCGATGGCGGCGTTGTCGCTGGCCACCATGGAGACGTCGCGTGCGGCGAGCCAGCGGCCGGCGTCGGCGGAGAGGCCGGGCTGCCCGGACCAGTAGGCGTCGGGTCCTTCGGTGTGCCATACCTGCGGCCAGCCTGTGCGGATCACGGCTATGTCGCCTGCGCGCAGTTCGATGCCTGTTCGTTCCAGGCATGCCTCAAGGTCGTCCGGGGTGATGCGGTCGTCCGCGTTCAGGTGCGGGACGTCTTTGGACGCCGGTACGTCGAAGAGGACGCCTCTGCCGACGACGGGGCCGGCCTTGTCGATGCCGCAGCGTCCTGCACCGTACGAGCGGACGCGGTTGGCCGGATGCCCGTTGTAGATCGCGTCCCCTGTCCACATGTGGCACAAGGCGTCCATGTGGGTGGTGGTTCCGTGCGGGGTCACGACCAGGGCATCGTCGGCCACGCACAAGCCGACGCCCAGGGCCCGTGCCCCGGCGGCGTAGTCTCCACCGTCCACCGACATGAAGTGCTGCGGCAGGGGGCGTCCGCGCAGGTGCGGCACGGTCGTCGGGGCGGACGAGGACGTGGCCCCCCGTATGGGCAGGGACAGGCTGAGGACGCGTCCTTCCTTGACGCACCGGGCCGCCGCCAGGACCGCCTCGGGAGTGAGCAGGTTGAGGGCACCGCGTTCGTCTTCGGCACCCCAGCGTCCCCAATTGTTGGGTTCATCGAGCATCATTCGGTTTCAGACCTTCCATCGAGAGGACCGCAGGATGACCACAGTCGAGGGCACATGCGACCCGGCCTTCTCCGGTGTACGGGACGTCTTCGAGCGCAATTTCGCCGAGGGCCGCGAGCTGGGCGCCGCCGTGGCTGTGTACGTGGGTGGGCGCAAGGTGGTCGACCTGTGGGGCGGGGTGGCCGACCACCGTACGGGGCGGGAGTGGACGGCCGGGACGCCCTGTTTCGGCTTCTCGTGCACCAAGGCGGTGACGGCGACGGCCGCTCTGCTGCTCGCCGAGCGCGGCGCGTATGACGTGGACGGCCCGGTCACGGATTGGTGGCCCGAGTACGGGGCGCACGGCAAGGAGGGGACGACGGCCGCCCATCTGCTGTCGCACCAGTCGGGGCTGCCCGCGTTCGCCCGTCCGGTCTCGGCCGAGGAGGCGGCGGACGCGCCGGCACGGGCCGCCGAGCTGGCGGCGCAGGAGCCCGAGTGGACGCCGGGCGAGGCCCACGGCTACCACGCGCTGACCTACGGGTGGCTGGCGGGCGAGATCGTGCGGCGGCTGTCGGGTGGGCGGACGGTCGGCGAGTTCGTGCGGGACGAGTTCACCGGTGACCTGGACCTGTGGATCGGCGCTCCGGACGAGGTGATCGAACGTGCGGCCAAGCTGCGGGCGAGCCGTCCCAGAAGGCCCACGGAGAGCGCTGACGAGCCCGCTCAGGGCGCGACGTCCGATGCCCGCGAAGGGAAGCCGGCCGCGCGTGACGAGAGCGTCCTGAGCCGTATGGCGAGCGCGTACACCGACCCTGCGAGCCGCCTGAACCGGGCCCTCAACAACCCCAGCCCCGGGAAGGGCGGTTACAACAACCCGGTGGTGCTGCGGGCCGGCTGGCCGTCCGCGGGGATGCTCGCGACCGCGCCGGGGCTCGCCGGTTTCTACCGCGACCTCGTGGCGGGGCGGATTCTCAAGCCGGAGACGCTCCGGGAGGCCATCAAGCCGAGGGTGAGCGGCCCGGACCTCACCTTGCTGGTCGACAGTTCCTTCGGGCTCGGCTACATGCGCCCCTCGAAGACGTTCTTCACCCCTGCGGCAGGACGCGAGTCCGCGTTCGGCCATACGGGTGCGGGCGGCTCCATCGGCATGGGCGACATGGAGGCCGACCTGGCCGTCGCCTACCTTCCCAACCTCATGGGCGACCAGCTTTCGGGAGACCTCCGCGCCTACGGCCTGGTCGAGGCGGCCTACGCGTCGCTGTAGGAGAGGGGTCATCACTGCATCGTGATGCCGCCGCTGACCGAGAGGGTCTGGCCGGTGATGTACTCGGCGCGGTCGGTGCAGAGGAAGGCGACGATGCCGGCGATGTCGTCGGGGCGCCCGATGCGGCGCAACGGGATTTGCTTGGCGAGCTTGTCCAAGAGGCCCGGGTGGCTCTCGGACACCTTGCGGACCATGGGGGTGTCGGTGGGGCCGGGGCAGACGACGTTGCTCGTGACGCCGCCTTTCGCGGCTTCGCGGGCGAGGGTCTTGGCGAGGCCGAACAGTCCCGATTTCGTCGCCGCGTAGGCGCCTTCCCCACCCGAGCCCGCGCGAGCCCCATCGGAGGAGATGAAGACGAGGCGTCCCCACCCGCGTTCGGTCATGCCGGGGAGCAGCGCGCGGGTGAGCTGCATCGGGGCACGCAGGTTGATGCGCCACATGAGGTCCCAGTGGGATGGGTCGCTGTCCACGAACGGCTCGACGATGCTGACCCCTGCGTTGTGGACGAGGATGTCGATGTCCCCGACCTCTGTGGTGAACCGGTCGATGTCGTTGGGGTCGCCCAGGTCGACCTTCAGCGCGGTGCAGGTGTCGCCGAATGCCTTGGCGGTCTCCTTGGCGGCGGTGAGGTCGAGGTCGGCGACCACGACGCGGGCGCCGAGCGCTGCGAGGTCGGCGCATATGGCACGGCCGATGCCTCCTGCTCCGCCCGTGACCACGGCGGTACGTCCTGCGAGGCTCATTCCGTCCATGGAGTTCACCGTGCTCCCCGTGCTCACCGTGGACCTTCCCATGCCGCGATGAGGTCGTCCGTCGTCACTCGTGCGGCCAGGAGGCTGATGGTGTTGGCCATGATGGCGTCACCGTACTCGGCGGGCATGCCCGCGACGGCGTCGGTGAGGACGACGACGCGATAGCCGAGGTTGACCGCCTCCAAGCACAGGCCGGGGATGCCCAGGTTGAGGGAGACCCCGATCGCGACGACCGTGCGTACGTCCAGAGAACGCAGGGTCTGGTCCAGGGACGTGCCGGTGAACGGGGAGAACCCGTGGTACCGGCGGGCCTCGATGTCGGACGGGTCGGCCAGTTCCGGGACGACCTCGATGGCCCCTGTGCCCTCCAGCATGTGCTGTGGGTCGCGCAGGAGCGCTTTGATGAAGGGGGCGTTGCCGGTATGGCTGCCTGCCCGGTCGGGGCGGAAGGCGGCCGTGCATTGGATGACCCGTACGCCTGCGAGGCGGGCGGCGGCGGCAGCGCGGGCGGCGTTGTCCACCACCCGTCGTTCCGCGCAGGACTTCACCAGCTCTGGGAACTTGGCGAGGTCGCCGACGACGCCGCGCTGCATCTCCATCACCAGCAGCGCGGTGTGCCCGGGACCGGCCAGTTCGGCAAAATCGATCGCCACGCTAGTCAATCTAGCACTTGCTTGGGCGCGTCCTTCGGGGGCGAGCTGTAGCGTTCCGGCCCATGGAGGTACGCGATCTGCACCCGTGGCCGGACACGGCCGCGGAGGCCATGGCCGTCCAGGACCGGCTCCGCCCGCTGCTCGTCCTGGACGAGCCCGGCCCCGCGTCCCCTCGCACCGTCGCGGGCCTGGACGTGTCCTACGCGGACGGCGACGGCCCCACCCGCCTCGCCGCCGCCGTCGTGGTCCTGGAGACCCGGACGCTCTCGGTCGTCGAGACCTCGGTCGTGACCGGTACGGCGGCGTTCCCGTACGTTCCGGGGCTCTTCGCGTTCCGCGAGCTGCCCGCCCTCATCGAGGCGCTCAAGCGGCTCACCGTCGTGCCCGACGTCCTGGTATGCGACGGCTACGGCGTGGCCCATCCGCGCCGCTTCGGCCTCGCCTGCCATCTCGGGGTCCTGACCGGGCTGCCCTCGTTCGGCGTCGCCAAGACACCGTTCACGGGCTCGTACGACCCGCCGGGCGAGGAGCGCGGCGCGTCCGCCCCGCTGCGGGACTCCGGCACCGGCGAGGTCATCGGACGGGCGCTGCGCACGCGTGAGGGCGTCAAGCCGGTGTTCGTCTCCGTGGGCCACCGGATCGGCCTGGACGCCGCCTGCGAGCTCGCCCTCGCCCTCGCCCCGCGGTACCGGCTGCCGGAGACCACCCGCCGGGCCGACCGCCTCTCCCGGGACGCCCTGGCCGGCCTCCTGGCCTCGTAAGGCCCTGATAGGGGTATTGTTCGCTAACCAAGCGTGCGCTAGGTTGGCTCGCGATGGACCAGCCGCGCCCCGTACCCGCCCCGAGCCCGCAGACCGAGCCTTACTGGGCCGCCTGCGGGCGTGGTGAGCTGGCGCTCCAGCGGTGCGGCGGGTGCGCGCGGTTCGTCCACTTCCCCGAGGCCCGCTGCCCCTTCTGCGGCGGCACCGACCTCGCCTACACCAAGGTCGGCGGACGCGGCACGGTGCACACCTTCAGCGTCATCCACCGCTCGTTCCTGCCCGGCTTCGAGCCCCCGTACGTCATCGCCTGGATCGACCTGCCCGAAGGCGCCCGGGTCTTCGGCGACGTGACGGGCTGCCCGCACGAGGCCGTACGGGTGGGGATGCCGGTCGAGGTGCATTTCGCAGAGCTCGATGGGTTCGGCCCTATCCCCCACTGGAGGCCCGCAGCATGACCCGGATCGGCAATGTCCTCTACGGCGCCAAGGACGTGGACGAAATGGTCCGCTTCTACCGCGACGCCCTGGGCCTGGACGTGAAGTTCCAGGACGGAGACCGCTTCGCGGCGCTCGACGGTGGCGGCACCACGTTCGCCCTGGCCGGGCCCGAGGAGGACGTGACCGGGGGCGAACCGGCCGTGTCGTTCAAGGTCGACGACGTGGCCGCCATGACGGACAAGCTCACCGCGGCCGGGGCCACCCTCGTCCGCGGACCCGAGGAAGGGCCCCATGAGATACGCGCGGTCCTGCGCGATCCCTCGGGCAATCCCCTCATCCTCTACGCCGGCCGCAGCTGATCCCTAGCCATCCCCACCCGTTGCAACGAGGAGACGAACGAGCCATGGCGCGAGCGAACCCCCCGTCCGAGTCCCCGTTCAGTAACTACGCGTACGCGATCCTCACCGCGAACGCCCTCCGTACCCCGGACAAGGTGGCACTGACCTACTGCGGCGAGCAGAGCTTCACCTACGACCAGCTCAACCGGAAGGTCAACCGGGTCGCGCACGCGCTGCTGGCGGCAGGGGTCACGCCGGGCACCAGGGTGGCCTCGCTGATGAACGAGACCCTGCACGTCGCCGAGGTGTACCTGGCGCAGATGAAGATCGGGTCCATCGTGGCCGCGCTCAACCCGTACTGGCCCGCCGACACCCTGCGGCAGGTCGTGGAGCACTCGGAGTGCACCGCGTTCGTGTACGACGCGACCGTCGAGAAGCTCATCGACGAGATCCGCCCGGACCTTCCCGGGGTGAAGCTGTGGCTGCGCGTGGGCGGGCCGGGAGAGGGCTCGGTCGACCTGGACGCGCTCACCGAGGAAGCGAGCGAGGCCGAGCCTCCTCTGGGCGGATTCGGCGACGACCTGCTCGCGCTGTTCTACACCTCGGGAACGACGGGCCTGCCCAAGGCGGTCATGCACAGCCACTACAGCTCGCTGGCCAGCGCGCAGATCTGGCTGGACATCGACCGCGACCAGGACTCGGTGATGGGCACCGGCGCCATCATCTGGGGCATCGGCTTCCCCGCACTGGTCGGCCCCGCGTTCTATGCGGGGATGACTCTCGTCCTGGAGCAGGACTGGGGCCCGTCCAACTTCCTCAAGGTCGTGCCCAGGGAAAAGGTCACCCACGTCAGCCTGATCCCCAGCTTCTTCTCCGCGCTGCTCGGATCGGACGAGCACGCCGACGCGGACCTGTCGTCCCTCAAGGCGATCGTGCTGGGCGGCGAGCCGCTGCTGCCCGCACTGCGCGAGCGCATCATGGAACGGCTCCCGGGCGCGGCCATCTACAGCTACTACGGGCAGACCGAGGCCCCCTACACCTGCGTCGGGCGGCAGGACGACGGCAGCCAGGACCTCGCCTCGGTGGGGCGGGCCCGGATGTCCTGCGCGGTCCGCATCACCGACCCGTCGGGGAACCGGGTGGTCGGCGAGGTCGGCGAGATCAACCTGACCGGGCCGAACGTGATGCTCGGCTACGACAAGCTGCCCGACAAGACCGCCGACGTGCTGCGCGACGGCTGGTACGTGGGCGGCGACCTGGGCCGCATGGACGAGGACGGGTTCCTGTACGTGCTCGGCCGCCGCGAGGACTCCATCCTCAAGGGCGGCCAGTGGTCGCAGCCCGCGCAGATCGAGGAGGCCGCGCTGGAGGTCGACGGCGTCGCCGAGGCCGGTGTCGTCGGCGTCCCCGCGCACCCCGAGGGCCAGGACGCGGTCGAGCAGAAGGTCCTCGTCGCGGTCGTCCCGCGCGAGGGCACGTCCCTGGACGCCGACGCGGTCAAGGCCGCGCTCGCCGACCGGCTGCCGGAGCACCAGGCGCCCGACGCCGTCGTGGTCGCCGACGAGCTGCCGCACACGCAGGACGCGTCCGGCGGACCGGGCAAGCTGCTGCGCCGCGGCATCCGCGACCTCTACGCCGACCGCGTATGAGCGCTAGAGATGCTTCGGGCGCTGCGGCGTTGCACGAGCACGAGGTCAAGAGCCGGATCTCCGGTCACGGCATAGCCGTGCCGCGCGGTGCGACCGCCGCGTCCCCCGATGCGGTCGAGGGCGCCGCGACCGGCCTCACCCCTCCTCTGGTGGTGAAGGCGTACGGTCCCGGGCTGTTGCACAAGAGCGACGCCGGTGCCGTACGCCTCGGCCTTGAGTCGGCGGCCGCGGCTCGTGCGGCCGCGGCCGAGATGCTTGGCTCCTTGCAGGCTCAGGGGTACGTCCCAGAGGGCTTCCTGGTAGAGGAGCAGGCGCCACCCGGTGTCGAGGTCATCGTGGGGGCCGTCCGCGATCCCGCGTTCGGCCCGGTGCTGCTCGCCGGGCTCGGCGGCATCTGGACGGAGGTCCTGCGCGACACGGCGCTGCGGCTGTGCCCCATCACCGAGGCGGACGCGCGCGCGATGCTGGACGAGTTGCGCGGGCGCGCGATCCTGGACGGCTTCCGGGGCGGCCCGCCCATCGACCGGGACGCCCTTGTGAAGGTCCTTCTCGCGGTTGGGGGCGAGGGCGGGTTCGTAGAGTCGCTGGGCGACCGCCTTGAGGAGTTCGAGCTGAACCCCGTCATCTGCGGCCCGTCCGGGGCGATCGCAGTGGACGCGCGCCTGCTGGAGGCCGCGCCCGCGCCCGCCTCGTCCGCGTACGGGAACACGCCGTCCACGGACTTCGACCGGCTCTTCGCGCCGCGAAGCGTGGCGGTCGTGGGCGCGTCCACCAAGAAGCCCAACTTCGGCAACATGTTCCTCGGCTTCTACAAGGCCGCCGGTTTCAAGGGGCGGGTCGTGGCCGTGCACCCGACCGCGCCCGAAATCGACGGCGTTCCCTGCGTTCCGTCCCTTGCCGGTTCGGGAGTGGACTACGCGCTGGTGGCGGTCCCCGCTGCGCGCTGCCCTGCGGTGGTACGGGAGTCGGCGGGCATCCCGTTCGTCCAGGTGATGAGCGGCGGCTTCCGTGAGATGGGCGAACCCGCGCTGGAAGAGGAACTCCTCACGGCAGCGCGTGAAACCGGTGTGCGGCTGCTCGGCCCCAACTGCATGGGCGTGTACTCCCCTGCCGGTGGCCAGACGTTCCTTGGCGGCGAGCCGGGACGCCCTGGCCGCATCGCCCTGGTGTCGCAGAGCGGCGGCCTCGCCGGGGAGGTCATCAAGGTGGGCGAGCGGCGCGGCCTGACCTTCTCCAAGGTCGCCACGGTCGGCAACAGCGCCGACGTCACACCCGCCGAGCTGCTGCGCTACCTGGCGGACGACGGCGAGACCTCCGTCATCGGCCTCTACCTCGAAGACCCCCGGGACGGCCGCGGGCTCTTCGACACCCTGCGCTCGGTACGCAAGCCCGTCGCCGTCCTCGTCGGCGGGCGCAGCGGGCAGGGCAGGAAGGCCGCCGCGTCGCACACCGGCGGCATGATCAGCGACGCCCGGGTATGGCCCGCGCTGGCCGCGCAGACCGGGATCACCCTGGTCACCAGCCAGGACGACCTCATCGGCGCCCTGGACTTCCTGGACCTGCACGCCGGACGTCCCGTCCCGGCCGGACCCGGCCTGCTCGTCATCGGCCCGAGCGGCGGCGCCGGCGTGCTCGCCGCCGACGTGTTCGACGCGGCGGGCCTGGACCTGGCCCCGCTCCCGGACTCCACCCGCGATGCCCTACGGGAACTCGGCCTCGGCGCCGGAAGCTCCCTGGCCAACCCTCTGGAAATCCCCGTGGGACCTATGGGCAGGCCGGAGCTGGTAAGGCGTGCGGCGCAGGTGATTCTGGCTCAACACCCGTACCCGGATGTCATCATCCACATCAACGCGCAGAGCTTCTTCACCTTCGGCGACACCGCCGACCCCCTGCTCGCCTACACCCACACCATCGGCGCCCTACAGCAGGAACTGCGCAACACCCGGGTGACCCTCGTTCTCCGTAATTCCGAGTGCGCACCGCCGGGCGTAGAGGATTCCGTACGCGACGTTGCACGGTCGGCGGGAATCCCCGTCTACCGGACCATGGAAGCCGCCGCGGTCGCGGTGAACGCGGGCAAGAGGAGTTCACATGGGACGGCTTGACGGCAAGGTGGCGCTCATCACCGGGGGCGCACGCGGCATGGGCAAGGCCCATGTGCGGCGGTTCGTGGAGGAAGGCGCCCAGGTCGTCTTCGGCGACGTCCTGGACGAGGAGGGCGCCAAGCTCTCCGCCGACACCGCCAACGCCCGCTACGTCCACCTGGACGTCACGTCGGAGGCCGACTGGGAGAGCGCCGTCCGTACGACGCTGGACGCCCACGGGGCCCTGCACGTCCTGGTCAACAACGCCGGGATCATGCGGCACAAGACCATCGAGGAGATGACCCTGGAGGAGTGCCGCCGCATCCTCGAGGTCAACCTGCTCGGCCAATGGCTCGGGATCAAGGCGGTCACCCAGGCGATGCGCGACTCCGGCGGCGGCTCCATCGTCAACGTCTCGTCCACCGAAGGCTTCAACGGCGCCGCCGGCCTCGCCGCCTACAGCGCCAGCAAGTTCGGCGTACGCGGCCTCACCAAGTCGGCGGCCCGCGAACTCGGCCCGGACGGGATCCGCGTCAACTCGATCCACCCCGGCGCCATCGTCACCGCCATGTCGATGCAACAGGACGTCGTCGAGGCCACCGCCGACCGCGCCCAAGCCATCATGGACGGCCTCCCCCTGCGCCGCCTCGGCAGCACCGGCGAGGTCACCGGCCTGGTCGCGTTCCTGGCCTCCGACGACTCCTCGTACTGCACCGGGAGCGAGGTTACGGTGGACGGCGGCCTCCTCATCAGCGGCTTCTAACCCGGCCTGCGCTCCGTCCACTTCTCAACGGCCTCAAGCTGGGCCGCCAGCGAGATGAGCGTGGCCTCGTCGGAGTCGTGCCCCAGCAACTGCGCCCCTATGGGCAACCCTTCCTCGCTCAACCCCGCGGGAACGTTCACCCCAGGCCACCCGAGCACATTCCAGGGCCACGCATAGGGGCACGCCGCGGCGGAGGCACTCTGCGTCTTCCGCCACCCCGCCCCATCGAACGCGCCCACCTCGAACGGCAGCCGGGCCGTAGTGGGCGTCAGCACCACATCCGCGTACCGGAAAATCCTGCCGACCCTCCTCTGCAACCCCGGCTCCAACCTCTTCGCCAAGGGAAGCAGCCTGCGCCCCAGCACCCTCCCGATACGAGCCTCAACCAGCGTCCGAGGCTCGAAGACACCCTCCACCATGCCGTCCACCCAGTCGGCGACACCCGCCGTCCCGCGCGGCACCAGCCCCAACCCCACGAACCCGTAGTCAGGGTCGGCCGGGAACACCTTGTGCCCCAACGCGGTCAACCGCCGCGCCACCCGCTCCACAGCGGCCCGTATCTGCGGGTCCAACCTCGCCCCTGACCCGAACGCCATCTTGAACGAGACCGCCACCCTCAACCGCCGAGGCTCGACCCGCGCCGCCTCCTCGAACGACGAAACCGGGGCGTCCAGCCGATAGACGTCCTCGGGATGGCTCCCGCTGAGCACGTCCAGCAGCAACGCCGCATCCCCCACACTCCGCGCCAGCGGCCCCCACACCGTCAACCCGTAAAACGGATCCGTGTGCGGATACCCGGAAACCCTCCCCCGCTGCGGCTTGATCCCCACCAGCCCCGTCCAGGCCGCCGGTATCCGTATGGACCCGGCGCCGTCCGAGCCCACGGCCCCCGCGACCATCCCCGCCGCCACGGCTGCGGCACTCCCCCCAGACGACCCCCCGGGGCTGTACCTCACATCCCAAGGATTACGAGCACACCCCGTAGAGGACTCACTGAACGGCCAGAGCCCGATCTCGCACGTAGTGGTCTTCCCCACCACCACGGCCCCCGCCGCCCGGAGCTTCCGCACGACCTCCGCGTCCTTCACCGCAACCGGATGCCGTCCCCCCACCGCGAACGGCGTGGTCTCCCCCGCAAGGTCCGTGTCGTCCTTAATCGCAACCGGCACCCCCAACAGAGGCAGCCGTTCCCCTTCCCGCAACCGCTTGTCCGCGAGCCGCGCCTCCCCCAGCGCCCCCTCCCGCACCACCCGGAAGGCCCCCAGCTCGCGCCCTTCCTCGATCCGCCGCAACGCCTCCCCGACAAGCTCCTCCGAGGAGACCTCCCCGCCCCGCAGCAACGCCACCTGCTCCCGCAAGCCCCGCATGCCACCTCCCACACGCAGAACGATACAGAGACACCCCCGAAAAGACTCTGGCCCGTACGGCCCCCGAGCGGGGTATTACGGGCCGTACGAGCCAGAACCAGTCTCAATCAGGAACCTCAGTCGGAACCACAGCCGACGTTCGCTCTGCTCTCCGCCTATGCACCTCCGCCGATGTCTTGTAGTTGACACCGAGAACGCTAGGACCCCGCCCACCCCACCGGAACCCCTTTAAGCCTGCCTTAGGGAACCGCTGAGGAGGGCTTATCCAGCGATCATCCAGCCCAGTCCGCCCCAGCCGCTCTAGGAGCCACTCACCTGCGAAAACACAGGGAGAGGCCCAGATGAGCCGTCCGGGGCAGTCGACTCCCGTCGACCCGAATCGACAGCCGTTGGCTCCCCGGACTGGCTCCCCGACTCCCCTCCCGAACCCCAGCAGGGAGGGCACCTCATGCACTCACAAGATGCTCCCAACCGACACTTCCAGGAAGACGATCAAGTCCTAGTCTGGTTCCCACCCAAGGACGCCAACACCCAAGACCGCGACACGTGGTCCTGGCTACCCGGCACGGTCCTCACCCAATGCGCCCCCGACGAGTGGTGCGTGATCGTAGAAGTCCCGAGCCTCTCGTGTCCCGACCACGGCGACGCCCCCGAAAACCGCCTCTACCCCCTCTGCTACCGCGACGCGACCGAGATCCGCGCGGTAACCCCCCACGACTGGGAACGTTGATACCGGGAGTGGTCCAAATAGCTGACCGCCTCACCCGGATCACCACGACCTTAGCCGTAACCCTCGTCGCGATCGTCGCCGCAATCATCTCTTATCGCCACGCATACGAGCTGGTACGCACCCACGGCGAGTCCGGCACAACCGCCAGACTGGCACCGATCACAGTGGACGGCCTCATCTGGGCCGCCTCCATGGTGATCCTGGACGCAAGCCACCGAAAGCAACCCGTACCACTCTTGGCCAAGTGGAGCCTCGGCGTAGGCATCGCAGCCACCATCGGCGCCAACGTGGCGCACGGCCTGAACCACGGCCCCATAGGCGCC
>NZ_JBIMPP010000115.1:0-11861 GCF_043906805.1 Actinomadura sp. SCN-SB
GCTGGGGTGACGGGCTGAGGTAGGTGCGAGGCTTGCTTCGCTCGCCCCTGCCTTCGGGTGCGGTCGCAGCGCTTGAGCGGCTGTTCGGGGCTGGGGTGGGTGGGGGCGAGGGGCGAAGCCCCAACGGGGGTGCATGGGGGCGGAGCCCCCTGCCGGGGTCGTAGGGGCGGAGCCCCTACCGGGGTGGGAGGCCGCGGCCCGGAGCGAGTTCTACGAGCGCAGGGACGCGGCATCCCGCCCCGCTCCCGGGGGGTGTGGGGGGTCGCCCCCCCACACGACTAAGCGCGATGGTGGTTTTGGCCTGGCCAGATTGCTTGGGGTTCTGGGGGGTCCGGGTCTATGCCGGGGATGGTCTGTTCGCACCACACGACCTTGCCGGCGGCGGTGCGGCGGGTGCCCCAGCGGTGGGCGAGTTGGCTGACGACCAGGAGGCCGCGGCCGCTTTCGTCGTCGTCGGCGGCGCGGCGGAGTCTGGGGAGGGCGGCGGAGCGGTCGAGGACTTCGCAGACCAGGGTGCGTTCGAGGAGCAGCCGTAGCTCGATGGGGCCGCCGGGGGCGTACCGGTAGGCGTTGGTGATGAGTTCGGAGGCCAGGAGCTCGGTGGTGTAGGTGAGCTCGTCGAGGTCCCATGCCGCTAGCTGGGTGCGGACGAGGCCGCGGGCGCGGCGCACGGCGGCGGGGTCGGACGGGAGGCTCCAGGAGGCCCAGCGGTCGTCGGGGAGGCGGCGCAGCCGGGCCAGGAGGACCGCGATGTCGTCGCGGTGGTGGTCGCCGTAGACGCCGGCGAGGGTGGCCTTGGCGAGGTCTTCCATGGGGCGGCCGACGGTGTCGGGGCCGAAGACGCCGCGCAGTCTGGCCAGGCCGTCGTCGATGTCGCGGCCGCGGTTCTCCACGAGGCCGTCGGTGTAGATGACGAAGACGCTGCCGTCCTCGACCTGGAATTCGCGGCTTTCGATGGTGGCGGAGCCGGACACGCCCAGCGGCGGGGCGGGCGGGACCTCCAGGTATTCGTTGGAGCCGTCCGGGGCGACCAGCAGCGGCGGGAGGTGGCCCGCCGAGGCCACTTCGAGGGTTCCGGAGGTCGCGTCGTAGATGCCGTAGACGCAGGTGGCGAAGTGCGGTTCCTGCTCGCCGAGCTCGATCATCAGCTCGTGCATGATGTGCAGCGCGTCGGCGGGGGGCAGTTCGAGGTTGGCGAGGGTGTGGAGCGCGGTGCGGAGCCGTCCCATCGTGACGGCGGCGCGGACGCCGTGCCCGGCGACGTCGCCGACGATGAGGGCGACGCGGGCGCCGGGCAGCGCGATCGACTCGTACCAGTCGCCGCCGACCTCGACGAGCTGGCTGCCGGGCAGGTAGCGGTGCCGGACCTCGACCGAGGACGGCGCCGACAGCCGGTGCGGCAGGAGGCTGCGCTGCAGCGCGAGCGCGGTGGCACGTTCCCGGCTGAACAGGCGGGCGTTGTCGATGACGATCGCGGCCCGCGCGGCGAACTCCATGCCGATCTCGACGTCGTAGGCGTCGAACCTGCGGAACCCCGGGACGCGGGTGCAGGCGATGAAGCCGAGCAGGGTGTCGCGGGCGATCAGCGGCAGCAGCACCATCGACACGTCGGTGAGCAGCTGGGCCGCGGGGGCGCGGCGCCACCGCTTGCCGATGTCGGCGGCCAGTTCGGCGGTCACCTGCGGCAGGTGGACGGGACGGGCGGTCTCCAGCACCGTCCGGTACGGGGTGCCCTCGGGGTAGACGAGCACCTCGCCGACCGGGAACGTGGCCGTCCACATGGGGTTGCGGTCGTCGGAGGTGACCGCGATGCGGCGCAGCACCGCGGCGCCCGACTCGCTGTGCACCTCGTCGGCGGCGAACAGGCTTTCCAGCACCAGCACCGAGGCGGTGGTGCAGAAGTGCGGGACGATCACGTCGACCAGGCCCTTGGCGGACTGGTCGAGGTCGAGGGACGCGCCGAACCGGGTGAGCGGGTCGTCCAGCAGGGCCCGCCGCATCAGGGCCGGGTCCTGGTAGCGCTCGCTGGGCGGCAGCGCCACCCGCACGTACAGCAGGCCGATGGGGGCGGAGCCCTCGTCGCCGCCGACCATCGGCTGGGCGGTGACGACCGCGTCGGTGGTGCTCCCGTCGGCGTCGGGGACGCCCTCGCCGCCGGCGCGGCGGACGGCCAGGACGGCGCGCCGTTCCTGGCCCGCCGCCAGGGCTTCGAGCAGGGTCTCCAGCTCGGCCTTGGCCTCCTCGCCCACCAGTTCGCCCGCGGAGCGGCCGATCAGGTCGGCGGGCTCGTAGCCCAGGACGGCGCGGGCGTTGGGGCCGCATTGCACGATGCGGCGCGTGCCGTCGATGCCGAGGACCAGGGTGCGGGACGCGGAATCGGCGCTGGCCGCGTCACTTCGCGGCGCCATGACGGATCTCACCAGTCGCGCTCCCGACAGCCGGTCACCTATCACTCCCCAGCGCCAGTATGGGGCATGAGCCGTGATCCAGGGAGAAGATCACGACTCCCGCGCGGAAATAGCCGGTGTTCCGCTCGGTTTTACGAATGGATCGGAAGGACGAGCGGCGATTCTAGCCCTCAGGTCCGGCCGCGCCGGGGTCGGGCGCATGGCCGGGTCCGGCCGGGCCGGGCCCGGCGGCGATGCCGCGGAGCACCGTGTCGATGACCGCCTCGGGGAGTCCCTCGGGCAGCCGTTCCCGGGGGGAACGGTGCACCAGCACGCCGACGAGCATCGCGATGACGACGTCGAGGTCGAGGTCGGCGCGCAGTTCGCCGCGTTCGACGCCGCGGCGCAGCACCCGGTGCAGCATCTCGCGGCGCGGCTGGATCACGTCGCGCCGGTAGCGGGCGTACAGCTCGGGGTGCTTCTCGGCACCGCCGACCACGTTCCAGAAGCAGCGGGCGTGCGGGTGTTCGCGTTCGGCGGCGATGTCGCTGGCGATGGCCAGCAGGTCGTCGCGGACGGTCGGCCCCGACGGGTCGCGCGGCGGCGACTTGATCGTGGCGAGCGCCCCGACGATCAGCGCCTCCTTGTGGGGCCAGCGCCGGTAGATGGTGGTCTTGCCGACCCCGGCGCGGGCGGCCACGGCCTCGATCGTGACCCCGGCCACCCCGGACTCCTCGGCCAGCAGGTCCAGGGTGGCCTCGATGATCGCCTTCTCCGCCCGTTCGCTGCGGGGACGGCCGGGGGCGCGTCCGCTGACCGTCCCGCTCATCGCCGTCCCTTCTCCAGGTCGGGGGCCGGCTCGGGCACCCGTTCGACGGGTCCTTCCGCGGCGTTCTCGAGGGGCCGGCGGCCGGGCATCGCGCGCAGGACGAGGAGGGCTCCCAGGAGGGCGACGACGGCGCCGGTGCCGGCGGCGACCCGCATCGCCTCGACGAACGCGAGGTCGGCGTTTCCGAGCAGGCTCTGGCCCGCGGCCCCCATCCGTTCGGCGACCGCGTGCGCGCCCTCGATCGACTCGCTCGCCGTGGCGCGGGCGCCGGACGGCAGCGCGGCCAGCGGCTGGGCCAGCCGGTCCCGGTAGACCGACGCCAGCAGGGAGCCGAGCACCGCGACGCCCATGGCGACCGCCACCTGCCGCGCGGTGTTGTTGAGGGCCGAGCCCGCGCCCGCCTTCTCTCTGGGCAGCGCCGACATGACCGCCTCGGTGGCGGGGGACACGACGTTGGCCAGTCCCGCGCCCTGGAGGAAGAACATCACGCACAGCACCCACAGCGGGGTGTCCGTCCCGACGCGGAGCAGCGGGTAGGCGCCCAGCGCCATCGCGACCAGCAGCAGCCCGCCCGCGCAGACGGCGCGGGCGCCGAACCTGCGTACGGTCGTGGCGGTGAGCGGGGAGAAGATCAGCTGGGCGGCGGCGAACGGCAGCAGCATGGCACCCGCGTGCAGGGGGGTCAGCCCGCGCACCGACTGCATGTAGAAGCCGGCGAAGAAGAACACGCCGGACGCGGCGAAGAAGCACAGCGCGATCGAGCTGACCCCGGACGACAGCCGCGGGTCGCGGAACAGCCGCACGTCGAACGCGGGATGGTCGGTGCGCGCCTCGTGCCAGGCGAACGCGGCCAGCACCGCCAGGCCCGCGGCGATCGGTCCGAGCACGCCGGCGGCGAGCCAGTCGCCGTGCTCGCCGCCCCGGATGATGCCGTACGACAGGGAGATCAGGCCGACGATCGACAGCAGCACGCCGAGCGGGTCGAGCCGTCCGGGCCGCGGGTTACGGGATTCGGGCACCAGGAACACCATGAGCACCGCGCCGACGACGATCACCGGGACGTTGATGAGGAACACCGAGCCCCACCAGAAGTGGTCGAGCAGCAGGCCGCCGGTGACCGGGCCGATGGCGACGGCCACCCCGACCGCGCCGCTCCAGACGCCGATGGCGCGGCCCCGCTCGCGCGGCTCGAACACGTTGGTGATGATCGACAGCGTCTGCGGCATGATCGCCGCGCCGCCCAGTCCCATCAGGGCGCGGGCCCAGATGAGCTGCCCGGGGCTCTGCGCGTACGAGGACAGCAGCGAGGCCAGCGCGAACACCGTCATGCCCGTGATCAGCACCCGGCGGCGGCCGAGCCGGTCGCCGACGACGCCGAAGGTGAACAGCAGCCCGGCGAACACCAGCGTGTAGGCGTTGATCGCCCATTCGAGCTGGCTCTGCGTCGCGCCCAGGCCCACGTGGGGGTCGGCGATGGTCTTCAGGGCGACGTTCAGGATGGTGTTGTCGAGCACGACGACGAGCAGGCTGAAGGTCAGCACGCCCAGGATGTACCAGCGTCTTCGATGAATGGCCTCGGATTGCAAGGGCTCTCCCGGAGGGACGTGGGGACGGCGGCGGGTGGGAGGCGATACGCAACAGTATCGTTTCGATACTACGCCCGGAACGTGGGGGGTACCCGAAACGTTCCGTCAGTGGGATCATCGTTCCTGTCCGGGTACGCCACCGTGGCGCCTCGAGACCGCTGGAGGTACACCGTGTCTTCTTCGGCTGCCCACCCGCAGCAGGCCCCGACCCAGCACCCCGCCCAGCCGACCACCCTCTACGGCGGCAAGGGCGAACGGCGGGTCACCGTACGCGACATCGCCGCCGCCAAGGAGCGGCGCGAGAAGTGGCCGATGCTCACCGCGTACGACGCCCTCACCGCCCGCGTCTTCGACGAGGCCGGCATCCCCGTCCTCCTGGTCGGCGACTCCGCCGCCATGGTGGTGTACGGGTACGACTCGACCATCCCCGTGACCGTCGACGACCTCATCCCGCTGACCGCCGCGGTGGTGCGCGGCTCCAAGCGCGCCATGGTGGTCGCCGACCTGCCGTTCGGCTCCTACCAGACCGGCGTCGCCGACGCCCTGGCGACCGCGACCCGCTTCCTCAAGGAGACCGGCGCGCAGGCGATCAAGCTGGAGGGCGGGCGGCAGGTCCTCCCGCAGGTCGAGGCGATGGTCGCCGCCGGGATCCCGGTCATGGCGCATCTCGGCCTCACCCCGCAGTCGGTGAACGTCCTCGGCGGCTACCGGGTGCAGGGCCGCGGCCAGGCCGGCGACGAGCTCATGGCCGACGCCAAGGCGCTGGAGGCCGCCGGCGCCTTCTCGCTCGTGCTGGAATGCGTCCCCGAGGAGCTGGCCGCCAAGGTCACGGCCTCGCTGTCCATCCCCACCATCGGGATCGGCGCCGGTGACCACACCGACGCCCAGGTCCTGGTCTGGCAGGACATGGCGGGGCTGACCCCGCGCACCGCCAAGTTCGTCAAGAAGTACGCCGACCTCGCCACGATCCTCGGCGACGCCGCCCGCACCTATGCCGACGAGGTCGTCGGCGGCGTGTTCCCCGCTCCCGAGCACACCTACCACTAGGTCCGAGCTCGCCCCCGTTGGGGGGAGGGCGCCCGTCGCCGTCCCCCCAACTGGGCATCGTGTGGTCGGCTGGGCTACACGTCGGTGATGCGGATGCCGGCGTGGGCCTTGTAGCGCCGGTTCATCGAGATCAGGTTGGCGGTGAACGCCTCGATCTGGTGCGCGTTGCGCAGCCGCCCGCCGTACACGCCGCGCATGCCGGGGATCCGGGCGGCCAGCGCCTGCACCGTGTCGGTGGCCTCCCGGTCGTCGCCGAGCACGAGGACGTCCAGCTCCATCTCGCCGACCTCGCGGTCGAGCAGCAGCACGGCCGAGACGTGGTGGAAGGCGGCGACCACCCGGCTCTCGGACAGCACGGCGGCGGCCTGCTCGGCGGCGCTGCCCTCCTCCACCGGGAGCGGGAACGCGCCGCGCTTGTCGAAGCCCAGCGGGTTCACGCAGTCGACCACGATCTTGCCCGCCAGCTCGGAGCGCAGCGACTCCAGCGTGGCCTTGTGCCCCTCCCACGGCACCGCCACGATGACCACGTCCGCCTCGCTCGCGGCCCTCGGGTTCTCGGCGCCGCGGACGGGCAGCCCCTCGTCCAGGTCGTCGGCCGCCTGCTGGGCCCGCTCCGCCTTGCGGGAGCCGATGATCACCTGATGGCCGGCCAGGGCGAACCGCCGGGCCAGGCCCTTGCCCTGGTCGCCGGTGCCGCCCAGGATCCCGATGGTCAGGCCGGACACGTCGGGAAGGTCATAGGGGGTTGTGCGCTGCTGCTCCGTCATGGAGACGAGTCTGCCAGGCGGTGCCCGAAACCACGTGCGGCGGCCCCGGGTTCGTGCACCATGGTCGGGTGGACGCCGAGCAGGTCACGATGCTGCGGGAAGTGCTGGCCGCCACCGGCTGGCTTGAGCGCACCGGCGAGTTCGGACGGGCGCTGCGCACCAGCGCGCGCACCCCGGGCGGACTGCTGCTGGTGGGGACCCCGGCGGGCGACCCCTGGCACATGGCGGCGCACCTCGACGACGAGAGCAGGCTGAGCGGGCTGCCCGGCCTCTCCCCCACCCTGGTGCGCTGGTCGCCGCCGCCCGGCGCGCCGCCGCACCTCTCGATCGGGCTGGAACGGCTGGAGGCGGCACGCCGCGGCGAGACGCTGTTCGTGGTCGCCGAGGACGAGGCACCCGAGCCGCTGCTGGAACGGGTCGACGACGCGCGCCGCACCGGCGCGGTGATCCTCGCGATGGACGGTGGCGACCGTGAGCTGCGGGGCCTGGCGCACGAGGCGCTGACCGTGCCCCCGGACGAGCGGCTGGTCACCTTCGACGGCGCCCAGCATCTGGTGAGCGCCGCCGCCGGCGACCAGACGGGCGGCGGGCCGTCCGCCTCCCCCAAGGGGCTGCGGCGCCGCCTGGCCCGCCTGCTGGACGCCGTCAGCGGCCCGACGACGGATTAGTCAGTCGTCGTCATCGTCCTGGGCCCGCCACGCCTCGTTACGCCGGCGCGCCGTTTCCAACGCGTTGGCCGCCGCCGATTCCGAGTCATAAGGACCCATACGATCCTTGTTAGGGCACCCGGCGCCGTGCTCGACCTTCATGTGCTTCAGACAGAACCACCAATCACCGTCGTCCGTGCCCGGCATGCCCTTCATGACGCCTCCTCAACGCGGTACATAATCGCCGTCGCCTGGGGATTGGTGCCCGGGACCGGCTGACTACACTCCCTTTGCATGACGACCCAACTACTCCGGCCTGGCCGCGTCTCCCCTATGCGCAAGGTTCCCGCACATATCCCGCGTCCGGAGTACGTAGGGAAGAAGCGCCCCAAGACCGGTGAGCCCGATGTCAAGACGCCCGAGATCATCGAGAGGATGCGGGTGGCCGGGAGAATCGCCGCGCAGGCGCTGGAGGAGGTCGGCAAGCACGTCCGTCCCGGCGTGACCACCGACGAGCTGGACGTCATCGGGCACGAGTTCCTGCTCGACCACGGCGCCTACCCGTCCACGCTGGGCTACCGGGGCTTTCCCAAATCGCTGTGCACCTCCATCAACGAGGTGATCTGCCATGGCATCCCGGACGACACGGTGCTGCGGGACGGCGACATCATCAACATCGACATCACCGCGTTCATCGACGGCGTGCACGGTGACACCGACGCCACATTCCTGTGCGGGGACGTCGACGAGGAGTCGCGGCTGCTGGTGGAGCGCACCCGCGAGGCGATGATGCGCGGCATCCGCGCGGTCGCCCCCGGCCGCGCGCTGAACGTGATCGGCCGCGTCATCGAGTCCTATGCCAAGCGGTTCGGTTACGGGGTGGTGCGCGACTTCACCGGGCACGGGATCGGCACCACGTTCCACTCGGGGCTGGTCGTGCCGCATTACGACGACCCGGCCGCGACGACCGTGATGCAGCCGGGCATGACGTTCACCATCGAGCCGATGCTCACCCTCGGCGTGCACGACTACGACATCTGGAAGGACGGCTGGACGGTCGTCACCAAGGATCGCAAGCGGACCGCGCAGTTCGAGCACACCGTGCTGGTGACGGAGGACGGCCACGAGATCCTGACTCTTCCCTGAACCTTCCCTGACCACGTTCACGGGTACAAAAAGGATCAAGAGCCCAACAAGACCCAGATCGGCTCGGGAGAGCGTGGAGAGCATCCGATGAGAGCTCCAGTGCCGTACGAACCACGGGTTCCCTCGGACAGCATGCCGCCGGGGCGTGCCGCGGTGAGCGTGACATGGGCGGCGCTGCCTTTCCTGACCCTGGGGTACGCCACCCCGTTCACCTTCGCCGCGGCGGCCCTGTGGCGGCGCAGCGCGCACCTGGCGGTCGCCTCGGCCGCCTACATCGGGATGTTCCTGCTGATGCTGACCCTGCTGCCGGGGGTGAGCCGGGAGCCGGGCGGCACCCAGGGGGCCGTGGGCGTGCTGATGTTCCTGCTGGCCGTGGTGGGGTGCGGGCACGCGTTCCTGATCCGGCGCAAGGTGTTCGACCCCGACGGGCTGTCGGGCGTCGACAACGAGAAGGCGATCGAGCAGGTGCGGCGGCACCGGGCGCTGCGGCAGAAGGCGCGGGACCTGGCCGCCGAGGACCCGAAGCTGGCCAGGGAACTGGGCATCGGCCGTCCCGACCTGCCCCGGCGGTACAACGACGGCGGCCTGGTGGACGTCAACCACGCGCCCGCCGAGGTGCTGACCCTGCTGCCGGGCGTCACGCCCGAGCTGGCCGTGAAGATCGAGCGGGTGCGGTCGGAGACGGGCGGGTTCATGTCCGCGGAGGAGCTCGCCGCGCTGGCGGGCCTGCCGCCCACGCTCACCTCCGAGCTGGCCGACTACGCCGTCTTCATCAAGTGAGCCCCTCGGGCCGTACCGCGCGGTGAGTCCGCCCGTACGGGAGGGGTAGGGAACGGGCGTGGCCGCCGAG
Source organism: Actinomadura sp. SCN-SB (assembly GCF_043906805.1). Classification (NCBI taxonomy): domain Bacteria; kingdom Bacillati; phylum Actinomycetota; class Actinomycetes; order Streptosporangiales; family Thermomonosporaceae; genus Actinomadura; species Actinomadura sp. SCN-SB. The sequence goes on from NZ_JBIMPP010000115.1 coordinate 9,260, forward strand.
AAGAAGTCCAAGAAGGCCCGGAAGGGCGACGACCGGCTCGCCGAGTACCGGGGCAAGCGGGCCCCGGGCAAGACGCCCGAGCCCGTCCCGTCCGAAGGCCCGCTCCCCGAAGGGGACGACGACACCTTCGTGATCCAGGAGCACCACGCGCGCAGCCTGCACTGGGACCTGCGGCTGGAACGCGACGGGGTGCTGGTGTCGTGGGCGGTGCCCAAGGGGATCCCGGCCGACCCCAAGACCAACCACCTCGCCGTCCACACCGAGGACCACCCGCTGGAGTACGCGGCGTTCGAGGGCGAGATCCCTCAGGGCGAGTACGGCGCAGGGCGGACGATGATCTGGGACCGCGGGACGTACGACACGGAGAAGTGGTCCGAACGCGAGGTGAAGGTGGTCTTCCACGGCTCGCGGGTCTCGGGACGGTACGTGCTGTTCCGCACCCGCGGCGACAACTGGATGATCCACCGCATGGACCCGCCCGCCGACCCGGACGCGGACCCGATGCCCGGCGTGGTGCGGCCGATGCTGCCGGAGAAGCGCGACCGGCTTCCCCGCGACCAGAAGAGCTACGCCTTCGAGTTCGCGTGGGACGGGCGGCGCCTGCTCGCGTACGTGGAGGGCGGCCGGACCCGGTTCACCGACGGACGCGGCCGTGAGACCGGCGGCCCGGCGGGGCTCGGGTCCAGGCTCGGGAAGGCGCTGGGAGCGCGGCCCGCCGTCCTTGACGGGGAGCTCGCCACGGTGGAGGGGCGCGAGACCTACCTGCTGTTCGACCTGCTCTACCTGGACGGGCGATCGCTGCTCGACGAACCGTACGAACGGCGCCGCGAACTGCTCGACGGCCTGGAGCTGAACGGCGCGCGCTGGCAGACGGCGCCGTGGTACCCGGGCGAGGCCGCCGCGGTACGGGAGGCGGCCCGCGACCAGGGGCTGCCCGGCATCCTCGCGAAGCGGCTCGACTCGCCCTACGAGCCCGGCACCCGTTCCCCGGCCTGGCGCCGCCTCCCGGCCTGACCCGGTTCCGGCGTCCTCAGTACGCGACGCTGATGCGGCGGCGGATGGCCTGCCCCTTCTCCAGCTCGTCCACGAGCGCGATCGCGTAGTCCTCGGCGCTGATGGAGCTGTTGCCCTCGGCGTCGGTCAGCAACTGGTCACCGCCCACCCGGAACGTGCCGGTGCGCTCTCCGGGCGCGATGATGGCGGCGGGCGAGACATAGGTCCAGTCGAGGTCGCCGGCCTCCTCGCGGATCAGGGCGAACTGGGCGATCCCGGCCGCCGCCTCGTTCCTGGCGACCTCGGGGAACCGCGGGCTGTCGAACAGCCGGACGCCCGGCGCGACCTCCAGGCTGCTCGCGCCGCCGACGATCAGCAGCCGCCGCACCCCGGCCGACCGCATCCCCTCCAGGATGCCGCGGGCGTACTCCAGCATCGGGGGCGTCGCGTCCGAGCCGTCGCGCGGCGGCGCGATCGCGTCCACCACCGCGTCGTGGCCACGGACGGCGGCGGCGACCGACGCCGCGTCGCGCGCGTCCGCCGTCACGGTGCCGTCACTACCACTGCTGGTGATGCCGGTGACCTCGTGGCCCCGCGACCTCGCCTCGGCGGCGATCCTGCTCCCGATCATCCCCGTGGCCCCGATCAGCGCGATCCTCATGCCGTCCTCCTGGATCCCAAGTCATTCAAACGTCAACTATTGAAATATCGCTGAACGGAACCGTAGGGCAACGAGCCTTCTCCAAGGAGGAAGAGCGGCCGCAACGGCGCGCCGCCCGGCCCGCCGCACACCCACGGGCTACAGTCCCGCGAGGAGGACGTACCGGTTGAACCAGCCGGAACAACGGAATAGCAGGGAGAACGACACATGATGGGGCAGACGCACGCCCTCAGCGGCGCGCTCGTATGGCTGGGCGCCGTCCCCCTCCTCAGCCAGGAACGGCTCCTCGGCGACCACGCCATCTCCCTGTCCCCCGCCCAGCTCATCGCGGGCGCCGTCGTCTGCGCCGGCGCCGCGCTCCTCCCCGACATCGACCACCACAACGGCCGGATCGCCAACACCTTCGGCCCCATCACCAAACGGCTGTGCAAATGGATCGGGAAGGCGTCCGGCGGTCACCGGCAGGCCACCCACTCGCTGGTGTTCGCCGTCCTGATGGGCCTGACGATGGACCTGCTGGCCACCCACTTCGAGTACGGATGGTGGGCCGCGCTGTTCGTCATCGTCGGCTTCGGACTGCGCGGAATCGGCCTGGACTTCGAAGGCAAGGAACCGCAGTCCGCCCTCACCGACTGCGCCGTCGCCGGCGTGGCCGTCTGGCTCATGCACGACCTCGACATGAGCTTCGTCGGCTTCGCGGTCGGCCTGGGATGCGTCGCACACGTCATCGGCGACTGCCTCACCCCACGCGGCTGCCCCGTCCTGTGGCCGTTGAAGTGGCGCGTGGAACTCCCGGTGGTGCCGCGCACCGACGGCAAGGTAGAGCGCTGGGTCATCATGCCGATCCTCACCCTGGGCGTCGCGGTCCTGACCATCCGCTCGATGCTGGGTGACATGGCGACGAACTGGCTGACACAGTGATTTTTTGGCAAGCACGAGCTGCGCTCG
>NZ_JBIMPP010000116.1:0-10877 GCF_043906805.1 Actinomadura sp. SCN-SB
CAAGGTGATCGGGCCCCCGGCCGGAGCGACCGCCAACGCCCTGGACCGCCTGGCCCCCCTGGGCGAGGCGGTGACCCCCTGCAAACCCCCCCGCCGCTTCACCGCCGCCCCGGACACCCCTGCCCCGCACGCCCCTGCCCCGGACACCGCCACCCCGGACGCCCCCGCCCTGGACGGGGGTGTGGGTGCCGAGGAGCCCACCGAGCCCGCGACGACCTGAACCCGCCGGGTGGGGGCGGGCACCCCGCCCCGCCCCCACCCCGGGGGGCCTGTCTTTCATCCGTGACGTTCTTTGAGGGAGATCCATCATGACGAGCTCTGCGAGCGGCGGTAGCCGTTTGGGGCAGGGTGAGCTGCGCCGCCGGGTGGCCGAGCATCTGGCTACCTTCCCAGGAGCCGCCTTCACCCCGGGGGAGATCGCCCGTGTGCTGGGCCGGTCTTCTGGCGCGGTGGGCAACGCGCTGGACACCTTGGTTGATCACGGCCACGCCGAGCAGGTGGTGGTCCGCCCGCGCCGGTACCGCGCCACCGCCACCACCGAGATCGCGGCCAGAGCGGCCACCGTGCGCCGCGCCCCCGCCGGTTCCAAGCCCCCGCCGCCCTCCTCTGCAGCGCCCTCGTCCACACCGTCGTCGTCCGCGCCGCCCGCCTCGGGTGGCCCGCCGGGCGGTACGGCGGGGAGCCCGCCCACACCCCCCGCGGCGTCTGCGCCCGGGGCGGCTTCTGCGGCGGGACCGGTGCGGCGTCCCAACGGGCAGACATACCACCCCCGCCAGCTGGCCGACCTACCTGATGTGGCCGCGTTGCGCCGCCTGCGCGAGGCGGGTATCCCCTCGCTGCTGTACGGACCGCCCGGCACCGGCAAGACCAGCCTGGTCGAGGCCGCCTTCCCCGACCTGATCACCGTGGCGGGCGACGGGGACACCGCGGTGGCCGACTTCATCGGCGAGTACACCCAAGCCCCCGGCGGTGGCTATGAGTTCGTCTACGGGCCGCTGGTGACCGCGATGAGTGAGGGCCGGTGCCTGTTCATCGACGACGCCACCCTCATCTCACCCAAAGTCCTGGCGGTGGTGTACCCAGCCATGGACGGCCGCCGCCAGATCATCGTCAAGGCCCACAAGGGCGAGACGATCACCGCCGAGCCCGGCTTCTATGTGATCGCCGGACATAACCCCGGGGTGCACGGCGCGGTCCTCACCGAGGCCCTGGCCTCGAGGTTTTCCGCACAAATCCGCGTGTCGACCGATTACGACCTGGCCCGCACCCTCAAGATCGACTCCCGTGCGGTCCGGGTGGCCCGCACCCTGGCCGCCCGCCAGGACTCCGGGGAGATCGGCTGGGCACCCCAGCTCCGCGAGTTGATCGCCTTCCAGAAGATCGCCCGCGTGCTGGGCACCGACGCCGCCGTGGCCAACCTGCTCGGCATCGCCCCCGAGGAAGACCGTGACGTGGTCGCCGAGGTCCTCACCTCCGTCTACGGACGCACTATCACCCCGCTGGCCCTCGGCCGCCAACTGTGACCCGCCGACCCTGGCGCGGCCAGCCCACTTGCGACGAGAAGACCTGAACCCGAAAAAGGAGGTTCCTGCGATGGCGAGGCATCTGATCGCAGCCCCCGACCCCACCACCGCCGCCGCTACCGTGCACGGCCCTTGGCGCACCTTGTCGGCCGCCCTCACCGGCCAAGTCGCCGCGCTGGCCGAACGCCAGGACCTGACCGTCACGTGCGCGCCCGGCGCCGGGCGCGGCGCCCCTGGGTGCTTCATCCCGGCGCTGGCCGCCATTGAACTGGACGGCGTTCACCTCGGCCAGGATCCGCACACCTGCGACCCGTCCCGCCCGTCCGACCGTGAGCGGTACCCGGCCTTGTGGGGGGTGTTCGTGCACGAGGCCGCCCACGCCCGCCACACCGCCTGGAACGCCCCCACCATCCGCCGGACGGCGGCGCAGGTGGAGGCGGCCACGCTGTTGGAGGAATCGCGGATCGAGGCCGCCCACCTCCGCCGCCGCCCCACCGACCAGCGGTGGCTGCGCGCCTCGGCCACCCGCCTCATCCTGGCCGACTTCACCCCCACACCACCCTCGAGCCCGGCCCCAGGCGCAGGCAAGGCGGCCGCACCTGGCAGCGGGGTGCGGGCGGCGATGACGCCGTGGGACGCAGGCTGCGCCGCCGCGCTCCTGCTGGCACGAGTCTCCGCCGGAGTCTTGGAATCCGAGGAGACCGCCCCGGTGGCCGGTGCCGTGTGCGAGGTGATCGGGGCGAGTCGGCTCAGTGCGCTGGCCGCCCTGTGGTGCCGGGCCCACCAGGTCGCCGACGACGACTCGGAGGCCATGGTGGAGTTGGGCCGCTTGTGGTGTGACTGCCTGGGCATCGACCCCGACCAGCCGCCGCCCCCACCCGAGGCAGACGCCGGGGGCGGTTCGTCGGTGCTGGCGGCGGCGATCACCGCCGTCGTGGAGGCCGTCACCACCGCCGACGCCCCACCCCCCAGCCCGCCTGCCCCGGACCGGGCAGCCGAGCGGCGCACCGAACAACAGGCGCGGGACCGGGCGCGGCGTACCGCCCGCAAGGTGTTCTCCTCCCACCCCACGGTCACCCCGCGCGGACCCACCAAGATCACCGGCACCAGGGCGGCCACGCGTCAGGAGCAGGCCGCCGCGCGGCGGCTGGCCCGCATGTTGCGCGCCGCCGCGCACCGCGAACGCGCCGCCACCCGCGTCACCTCGGCTACCCCGCCGGGCAGGTTGCGGATGCGCGAGGCGCTGGCCGCCGACGCGCAACGCGCCGCCGGGGCAACCCCGACCGCCGAACCGTTCACCCAGACCGTCCGCCGTCACGTGCCCACACCGCCGCTGCGGGTGGGCATCGCCTGTGATGTGTCCGGGTCGATGTGGGCGCTGGCCGAACCGGTCGCCTCGGCGGCGTGGATCTTGGCGCGCGCCACCGCGCACGTGCCCGACGCCAAAGCGGCCACCGTCATCTTCGGAGCCAAGGTCCGCCCCGTCACCCGCCCGGGGCAGCCCCCCTCCCGGGTACACGAGTTCTCCGCCGAAGACAACACCGAAGCTTTCTGCGAGGCCGTCGACGCCCTCGACGCCGCCCTTGACCTGTCGCGCCCCGGCGCCGCACGTCTGCTGGTGATCGTCTCCGACGGCATCTTCACCCCCGACCAACGGGAGGGCGGGCAACGGCGCATCACCCGCCTGACCGGCACCGGCTGCGCGGTGTTGTGGCTGTCCCTCGACGGTGCCCTCGCCATGGACGGCACCCACCTGGTCGACCTGGAAGACCCCGCCGAGGCCGCCCCCCTCATCGGCCAGGCCGCCACCCGCGCCCTCCGCGGCACCTAACCCACCAACCCGGCCCCACCAGCACGGGGACGGCCCGCCACCAGGTGGCGGGCCGTCTCCCCGTCGTGGCCGCGGTGAACGTGGCTGCGGCGCCTTGGCCGCAGGGGCGCGCCGGGATCAGTCGTCGGGCAGCGGGGGGGGTGCGGGATCGTCGTGGCGGTCGAGGTCGAGCGGGGCCTTGCGCACCAGGTCGACCAGCAGCGCCACGATGAACTCCGCGGGAGTGTCGGAGGTGAACCGCGCCTCCCACACCACATCGGGCAGATCGCCGTGGACGTAGGCGCGGATCACCCACAGCGGCTCCCAGGCTGGCCAGTTGCTCACGCGAGGGGCGAACTCGTTCTCCTCGGCAGGAACGCCACGATCACCCGGCGGTCCCGGGCGAAGGCGAACACCTTGGCCTCGTCGGATTCCAACCGCCACCCGGCATTGCGCAACACGCCTGGCGCGGTGTCGGGCGCACCCGGACCGGCCAGGAACCGCGGGAATGAGGGGCATCATCAGCTCGTTCCCAGGGGGACGTAGGAAACCGGGACGTAGGGCATCCGGGACGTAGGAAACGGGGAATGCGGCGAGCAGGGGCCGGTCGGTTCACCCACAACCGGCGACGTGCGTCGCGCGCGCCCGAACCGTGCGGTGGGCCCCGCGCCGTCGCCGGGGAACCGGGTACGGCGCGGGGCCCCGGGCGATCAATGATCGTTGTGGTCGGCCAGCCGCCAGCGGTGGCGTGCGCGGCCACGGGCACCGCCGGTCGGGCGCTCACGCCGGGCCATGCCCGCGTGTTCCAGGTCGGTCAGGACCCGGCCGGCGGTTGAGTACCCGATGCCGGCCGCGTCGGCCGCCTCGGCCGCGGTGAGGTCGGTGTCGGTGCGTAGCACGGCCAGGACGGCGCGCTGGGCCCGCGTCAACGGCACCGGCTCGTCGCCACCGATATCGGTGTCCAACCCGATCAGGCGGCGGATGACACGGTTGGGCGTATCGGCAAACGGTTGCGCCTGTTGTTGGAGGAACGCATACACCTCGGCGTCGATGCGAATGATTCTCGACATCCGTGGACCCTCGCCTTCGCCTATCTAGGAAATGGATTCCGACCCGCCGAAAACGAAAACGGCCGGGTTGTGAAATGGCGTCGTCAATGGCGGGGTCGGGTGTTCGAGGTCGATCGACGCTCGAATCGCCGGTGATGTCAAGCCCCATGTGCGGGCGGGGTGCCCGAAATGATTCCGATGGACAAGCGGGCGATGCGCCCGGCGGTGACAAGGTCGCGGGTAGCGGGTGCCGGGGTGAGCCGTGATGGTCGGGGTGCGGTGAGCTTAAGAGCCAGTGAGCCGGTGGAGCTGGCCTAGTGTCTTGTATCTGAAATACATTTACATACTGGTTTGAGGGTGAAATGATGGCTGTTGTGGAGTTGTCGAAGCAGCAGCGTTCCTCTCTCGAGTCCGTGATCCGCCAGGGCGAATACGACAGGTCGGTGGCGGCGCGCGCACAGATCGTGCTGTGGCGGGCAGAAGGCCGTTCGGTGGCCGAGATTGCGAGGATGTCGGGCGCGACCAGGCCAACTGTGTACAAGTGGCTGGATCGCTATGAGTCCTCTGGTCTGGACGGTTTGATCGATCAGGATCGTCCAGGAAGGCCCCGCGGGATTCCAGAGAGCGTCCGATCTCGTGTCGTGGCGCTGACCCGCCGGACGCCGCCGGCCTCGACGGGGTTGAGTCATTGGTCGAGCCGGGAGATGTCGGCGTACTTGAAACGCGCCGAGGGGGTTTCGGTCTCACATAGCGTCATCGCCCGGATATGGAAGGAGCACGATCTGCAACCCTTCCGGCAAGGCACCTTCAAACTGTCACGCGATCCCGAGTTCGCCGAGAAGGTCATCGATATCGTGGGCCTGTATCTGGATCCGCCTGAGGGAGCGGTGGTGTTGTCAGTGGATGAGAAAACGCAGGTCCAGGCGCTGGAGCGGACGCAGCCGCTGCTGCCCATCAGTTTTGCCAAGAGCGAGAAGCGCACCCATGACTATGTGCGGCACGGCACGACAAACCTATTCGCCGCGCTCGAAGTCGCCACCGGTCAGGTGATGGGGAAATGTTCTTCACGGCGCCGTACCGCCGACTTCATCGCCTTCATGGACCAGGTCGCAGAGCGGCGCGCCGACCAAGAACTCCACGTCATCCTGGACAACCTTTCCACGCATTCCGGCGCGGAGGTGGACGCGTGGCTGGCCGCCCATCCGAACGTGAGCTTTCACTTCACCCCGATCGGCGGTTCCTGGCTGAATCAGATCGAGATCTGGTTCGGGATCATCACCCGCCAGGCCATCCGCCGCGGAAGCTTCGGATCCCTGCGCATCCTGATCGACACCATCAACGCCTACATCACCGACTGGAACCAGGACGCGAAACCCTTTACCTGGACCGCCAAACCCAAAGAGATCATCGCCAAGGTCCGCGTTCTCCAGCGCGACTACAAGAAGCTCCTCGCCAACAACTCCAAGTAAGCGATCTTCAGTTACAGGACACTAGTTCGGTGTTGGCCTCGGTCACGGCCCGGCCGAGGATCGTCACGGCGGCCTCGATGCCGGTTTCCTCCTCGGGCGCGAGCGCCTCCCACGGGTAGGCCGGGGTGGCCAGGCGCAGCAGGGCGCCGCTGGTCACGGACAGCTCGAGGAGGTACCGGAACACATCGCCGTCGGGGTCGGGGGTGAACAGCAGCACGACCTCGCCGGGGCCGGTGAGGTGGCGGTGCTGCTGGGCGGCGGCGAGCAGCTCGGCCACTTGCTGTTCGGCGCCAGGGTCCTGCGGGGTCCAGGTGGTCACATCATCGGGAACGTGCCAGGGTGCCGTGGCCGGGTCGGCCAGCCAGGCGCGTACGGTGCTCTCATCCAGCGTGAACACGCCCACAAGCGGGTCCATGAACATCCCTACCCTTCTTTTTTCCTTGTGTCAGTCGCTGGCGTTGCTTGGCCGGTGGGACGCAGGGCCGTCGGCCCCACATGAGGTTCGCGTTCCCTCCCCGACAGCAGCTCTCGGGGAGGGCACGAGCGCTTGAGCCCGTGGGCTGGCCGTTGGTATGAGCGCGGCAGCCTGCCGGCACTCGATCGATCTCGACCGGCCGACGCGAAGGGGCCAGCGGCTACTCGCCGTCGCCGTCGCCGCCGCCGTCGCCGTCGCCGCCGTCGCCGTTGTGGGCGGTGAGTGCCTCCAGCAGGGCAGTCACCTCGCCGGGTGCCGGTGGGCGTGCACTGCCCGGGGTCGGTGGCGGGCAGGTGCACGAGGCGCCACAGCGGGGGCAGGGGTCCAGCGGTTCGGTCTGGGAGATGTCGAACACGTAGGTGACCTTGCAGGCGGCGATCCCCCCGTGCTGATCGGCACTATCCCCACCCGCCGTCTTGTCCGCTGCCGCCTGCGGTTGCTCGTCGGTGGCGGGGCGCGGGATGGGGGCCAGGATCGCCAGTCCGCGGCCGCCCTTGCGGACGCGGCGGCCCTGCTGCCGCCAGGCGCGGAACCCGGCCACGCGGCTCACCTGGTCGTCTTGGACCCACATCAAGAACCGGTTCCGCAACGAGTAGTCCTCCCCGATCCGGGCGGCGGCGCGGGTGAAGTCGGCAAGGTCTGCGGCGGTGAGGGTGCGGGCCTTGTCGGCGGCGGTCTGCGTGAGCTGCTGGGTGGTGTACCTGGGCATGCTCACTCTCCTCCCTGGTGACGGGGCTGGTGACGGGGCTGGTGGTGCGGCTGGGGGTGTGCTGAGCGGAGGGTGCGGATTAGCTCGCCGGCGATCGCCTGGCAAAGGCGCTGCCCGTCCGTCCAGTCCGGTGAGCGGCGGTACCGGCCGCCGTCGTCCAGCGGCCGGTAGCACACCACTCCGCGGCCGTGGTCCACCTCGACCTCCACCGCGTCCCCGGCGGCGGGCCCGGTGGCGGGCGTGGTGGCGGGCGTGGTGGGGGTGGGGGCGGGTCACCGGCGGTCCAGGCGGATGGCCAGCGGCGTCAGGGACAGTCCCAGGCGGGGGCGGGCATATTGCGGCAGCGAAGGATCCACCAGATGGGTGGCGCCCTGCCGGTGAGCGGTGAAGATCAGGTGACCGCCGTAGCGGTCGGGGCCGAGCCGAGTGCCGTCCGAGCCGGTCGACCAGGCATGCTCGGGCCAGTCAGCCGGGGGGACGCCCGCGGTGATCAGCGGCAGCGCCGCCTGGTTGGCGACCAGGATCCGCACCGGCTGTGCCCGGCCGTGGATCCCGAAGTAGCGCGCCACACGCTGGGTGATCTTGGTGGCGGCGATGCAGCAGGACTCCTCCAAGCCGTGCCGCCGGGTGGCCTCCCAGACCCGGTGGGCGATCTGTTCCAGTAGCACATCCGGGCACTCAGCTGCCATGGTTCGGCCTCCCTGCGCGCTTTCCGGCCGTTCCGGCTCGGTGCCTGGGCGAACCGGGTGACCTGCCCGGGGTGTCGGGAGTGGAGTCGGGTGCAGGCATCGCGGGGGCGACGGTGGTGCGCCACCAGGTGGCCAGAGCACCGTGGTAATCGGGCGGCGGCATGACGTGCAGCCCGGACCGCCCATAGGGGACCTGGGGTGGGGCGGCGTGGTCGCCTCCGGCCTTGGTCAGCCGGAGGTGCACCTGCCCGGCGGGCCGGGTCGGGGTGGCGCCCCAGAAACGCTGCAGGTCGGCGGTGGACACCTGCTGGTCGGTGCCCAGGAGGCACGTGGTGGCGCCGGGGTCGTCGGTCAGGTGGGACCAGTGCCTGGTCAGTAGCCGCCAGGCCAGGGCGTGCAGCAGGTCCACCGCGCATGAGGCGGCGTCTTCGGGGAAGCCGGCCGTTTCCACCTCGGGCAGCCCGAACCGGGCCAGCCCTCGGGTGAGGGCCCTGGTCTGGCTGCTGCCGTCGAGGCCGCTGTGGACGGTGCTGTGGACGGGGATGTGGATGGCAACGGCGAGCCAGTTGTCTCCCAATGTGAAGGTGGCTGGCTCCTGGGTGGCGGGGGCGCTGTCGGGCAGCGCTCGCTGGGTGGTCTGATCGATGATCACGCCGTGGGTGGCGCGGGCCAGGAGCCGCGCGGCCAGGCGCGCGCTCTGCGCGGCCAGGGGTTGCAGGTGCGGCTCGGCGAGGCTGCTGATCACCAGGTGGTAGCCAGCGCGGGTGATGAAGGCCAACTGGTCGGCGGAGGCGGCCAGGTGGAGGCCGTGCTGCCAGGACGTGGCCGGTGGGTGGTGGCCGTGCACCACCAGCCGCTCCTCCTGCAGGAAGCCCACAGCACAGTGCCGCAGCGCACCCTCCGCGCCGCCGCCCGCGCCTGCCCGGGTGTCGAGGGCGGCCAACCCCTGGTGCAGACGGGCGGTCGGGTCGCTGATCGTGTCATTGGTGACCACGACAAAGTGCGAGGCCACCTGCGCAGGAATGGGGATCTCCAGCTCGCCGTTCATCGCCGACCCACGCCCGCTTCCGGGCGGGACGACCGCCTGCCGACGGCGTCGGCTGTGGATTTGTTCATGAGAGGTTTCCTCCAGACTTTCCGCGCGCCCTGTGCGCAAGGAGGGCGTACCGGCGGCGCAGGCAACACCCGGGACAGCACCCGGCCGAGGTGTAGGGGAGCTCTCGCCCTCTGACGCCTCTCCATCTCCCTGAAGGCTTTTCTTCTCCAGGAATGATGCGGGGGTGCGCCCTGTCTTTGACCTTGCTAAAAGGGGTGCGGCAATAGGGTCATGGTGGGCGCATGGTTGCTCCGCTCCCCGGCCGCGATCAAGTAGAAATCAGGTGCTCGGGCTGGTGTGACTGCCGCCGCCTCTAGTCCAGCCACACCTGAAAATGGGCGGAAATGTTTGGAGGAATGCTCCCGGTGCTGTTAGAGAAATGCTATGGTCCGCCATGGATGTGCCCCCGATAGCAGCGGGGGCCATCATTAGCGTCAAGAACAGGAGAAACGAAGAACAGGAGAAACGCAGATGGCGCAGCAGGTGGTCATCAAGAAGATCGACGACATCGACGGCACGCCAGCAGGCGAGACCGTGAACTTCGGCCTGGACGGCCGCAGCTACGAAATCGACCTCAACGAGGCGAACGAAGACACGCTGCGCGGCATCTTGGGCCCCTACCTCGCCAAGGCGCGCAAGGTCGGGACGCGGCGCGATCGGCGCGCCAGCGCATCCGGACGGCGCGGGGCACTGGGCCGCGAGCAGGCAGCCGACATCCGGGCCTGGGCCAAGCAACACGGCATCACGGTCAACCAGCGCGGCCGGATCCCCACCCACGTCGCTGAGGCCTACGAGGCAGGCGACCCCTCCATGGCCCACACCGGATAGGCCAACACCACGCCCGGTACCGCCTCCTCTTGCCCGCACTGCTCCCCGTTACCGCACCGGCCCCCACCCGTCGAACCCGGGTGGGGGCCGATCGCTGCTGGCGGCAGGAACGCCAGCAATCATTGACTCCTGCGCACCCCAGGGAGCGCAGCCGTCACTGTCGGTCAGCAGGTGCTACCCCCATCCGGCCGGTGCTTAGTCGAGGATCTCGAACTCGTCCTCGTCAGGGAGCAGACCCAGGCGGCTTCCCTCATCCCAGGCGACCAGGATGGTGCCCAGGCTGTCGACGCCGGTGACGGTGCCCAGGGCGCCGGGCTGCAGGCGGGTGTGGGGGTCGGAGGTGAACAGGAGCCTGATCCGGCGTCCGCGCAACGTTTCGGAGTCGGCTTGTCCCTTTCCACGGCTCGTGCCATAGGGGTCGTTGGGCATCGAAGCCTCCTCACAGTGATCATTGTGGTGGTCGGGGGGGATGCGGAGGATTCCGAGGAGGAGTTGAGCCAGCCGCCCGGCCGGGACGTCGTTGCGGTGCCGCGCCCAAAACCCGGCGCAGACCGCGGGGCCGAAGTCGGGGTGCGGGCCGTAGGGCAAGGTGGCGTGGCATGTCAGCAACGCCCCAGCGCGCAGGTTCTCCTCGATCACCTGGCGGATGCGCTCGGCGCCCAGATGCAGCGGGTCACCGGCGCGGAAGATGCAGGTGCCGCAGCGGCGCTCCAGGACACGGACCTTGCCGGTGCCTGGGTCCAGCACGCGGGCAGGATCCGGGCGGCCAGCGCTCACGGTCGCGGCGTCCTCAGTTGCTGCCCGTGGGCGTCGGTCGTGCTCTGCGCCGAGGCGTCGGCGGGGCGGTGGGGAAGGCGCGCGGCGGCGGCGCGCAGCACACGTGCCTGCACTCGGGTGGGGTGCCGGGCGAGAACCTCCAGCATGGTGTCGATCAGCGGGTCGTCGGGGTCGCGGGGCGGCAGCGCCAGGGTGCAGGCGATCTGGAAGCGGGCCTGACGCAGCACCCAGGGGGCGGCGTCGTCTTCGTGCAGGTGCCAGGCCCGGCATTCGCCGAAGGCGCCCGCCTCCAGCACGTGGCCGGTGATGGGGATGTCGTCGTCGGCGGCCAGGTCGGCGGCCTGGGTGAGCAGCGTGGACACCGCGTCCCACGCCACCCGATCCGGGTCTACCAGGGTGGCCTCCGAGAGATCGGTCATGGGGTACTCCATTTCTTCGGCGAGATGGCAATT
>NZ_JBIMPP010000117.1:0-10574 GCF_043906805.1 Actinomadura sp. SCN-SB
GCGGGCGTACTTCCACAAGACCGTCAGGGAGCTGAGCGTCAGCGAGGCGGCGATGCTGGCCGCGCTGATCCAGCGGCCCGGCTACTTCGTCACCACGGGCCCCGCCACCCGTCCCGCCGAGCACGCCCTGATCGCCCGCAAGCCGGACGGTGGAAAAGAATGCTTGAAGCGCATCCGCCTCAGCGGTCACTCTGGCTAGGATTCGAACATGTGTTCCACGCATGGCGAACGGATGGCCCGGTTGACGCAGGCGATCGACGACCTGGCCGCCGAGGGCCTGGCCGGGTTGCCACCGGAGACCCTGGTCGAACGGGTCGCGGGCATCTGGTCGCTGATCGAGGGCATCGACCCGGAGATCGCACGCCGCCGCACGCGTTACACGACCCCGGAATCCTGAGGGTTCACCCGGAGCGCCACGCGCGGGCACGCAGGAGAACGTCGCCGCTCAGAGTCTCGGCCACCTGGGCGCGAAGCTCGGGAAGCCTCCCGTACAGCACGTCACCGGGGCAGTCGGTCGCCACCAGATCGCGGTGACCCACGATGGCGCGGAACGGGTCGAGGCGGTACTCGTCGCACAGCCAGGCGCACGTGTCGACAAGGGAGGACCAGAGCCTCCCGGGTACCCGTGACCGTCTGTAGTCGCCCTCGTTCTCGATCCCGATCGTGTGCTCGTTGTGCCCCTTGGCCTGGGCGCCGATCACATGCCGTCCCGCCCGGATCGCGGCGAGGCTACGGTTGCGCCCCTCCATCACATGCCCGCCACGGCTGATGGTGAGCTGCTGTCCCGTGTCGTCCCAGCCGCGCCTCAGATGGAACCGCTGGATGCTCCGGGACAGCGCGTAGGCGTGGGCGAGTGAGGTGTCCTTGGAGTTCGCGGTCTCGGTGTGGTGCACGACGATGCGATCCGGAGCGGTCCTGAGCACCCTGGCCGCTCTGCGAGGCGGCAGCGCCTTCCAATCACTTCTGGTATGGACGTGCGGCGACAGGTCGTCGATCGCGAACGCCCGACCGCCCATGGTCATCTGGAGCAGCCCGGCCCCCAGCATCCCGGCCAGCCCTCGACGGGTGAACCTCGCATACGAGCCCCCGGACATTCCGCCCCCTTCGCGTGTTGGTTCGCTTACGGACGGTAGCGGCGGTTCGTCTTAGCCACCAAAGCCACGGCGGTTCACCCTCGTTTCACATAAAACGAAAACACCCCCCGCCAATCCCCGCACACACCCCCCGGAAAGACCCGCCCAAAGCCCCCCGACCCAGAACCCCGCCACCATTAACCTGGGCGCCCCCTCGCCCAAGATGTCAGCCATCAGGGCTGCGGTGCGTCACCGACCTCCCCCGGCGGTCGGCACCAGCGGCCCCGGCCGCCCTTTGGCCCGGTCGGTTCGGGGTGTGGGCAGGCAGGGGGCGGGGCTGGTGAGGGGCGTGCGTTGCGGGCATGCGAACGGCCCGCCTGCTGGGCAGGCGGGCCGTTCTTTCGCGGTAGGGTTCGGCCGCTGTGGGCCGGGTGGTCAGGCTTCGACCACGTCGACGTCGATGGTGGCGCTGACGTCGGAGTGCAGGCGGACGCTGACGCGGTGGGTGCCGACG
Source organism: Actinomadura sp. SCN-SB (assembly GCF_043906805.1). Taxonomy (NCBI): domain Bacteria; kingdom Bacillati; phylum Actinomycetota; class Actinomycetes; order Streptosporangiales; family Thermomonosporaceae; genus Actinomadura; species Actinomadura sp. SCN-SB. Next base: position 1,588 of record NZ_JBIMPP010000117.1, read on the forward strand.
GTCTTGATCGGGTTGTCGATCTCGATCCGGCGGCGGTCCAGCTCGGGGCCGTCGGCGGCCTTGACGGCCTCGGCGATGTCCGCCGCGGTCACCGCGCCGAACAGCCGGCCGTTGCGGCCGGTGCGGGTACGCAGAGTGACCTTGAGGGACTTCAGCGCCCCCGCGACCTCCTTGGCGTGCTCGACGGTCGCGATCTCGCGGGCCGCACGAGCCTTCTTGATCGACTCGATCTCGCGCTCCGCGCCCCGCGTCCACTTGATCGCGAACCCGCGCGGGACGAGGTAGTTGCGGCCGTAGCCGTCGCGGACCTCGATGACGTCGCCGGGCTCACCGAGCCCGGAGACCTGCTGAGTGAGGATGAGCTTCATGATCTGGTGTCCTCCTCGCTCAGCGCGCGGTGCTGGTGTACGGCAGCAGCGCCATCTCGCGGGCGTTCTTGATCGCCGTGGCGACGTCCCGCTGGTGCTGCGTGCAGTTGCCGGTCACGCGACGGGCCCGGATCTTGCCGCGGTCGGAGATGAACTTCCGCAGCAGGACCGTGTCCTTGTAGTCGACGTAGGAGATCTTCTCCTGGCAGAAAACGCAAACCTTCTTCTTGGGCTTGCGGGGAGGTGGCTTCGCCATCGTGGTGCTCCTTGTTGAGAGCCCCGCTCTCGCGGGAATGGACTGGGTTCGATGTCATCCGGCGGCGGCCGACGGTCCGACCGCCGCGGATGAGGACTGTTCGCCGTGGTGGTGGACGGGGCCGCTAGAAGGGCGGGTCGTCGGAGAATCCGCCGCCACCGCCGGAGCCGCCGGTCGCCCACGGGTCGTCGGTCTGCGGGCCGCCGGAGCCGCCGCCCTGCTGGCCGCCGCCGAAACCGCCGCCACCGCCGGAGCCGCCGAACCCGCCTCCGCCACCGCCGCCGAAGCCGCCGCCGCCCTGCCGCTGGGTCTTGTTGACCTTCGCGGTGGCGTTGCGCAGCGAGGGACCGACCTCCTCGACCTCGATCTCGAAGACGGTCCGCTTCTCACCCTGCTGGGTCTCGTACGAGCGCTGCTGAAGACGGCCCTGGACGATCACGCGCATGCCGCGTTGCAGGGTCTCGGCCACGTTCTCGGCCGCCTGCCGCCAGACGTTGCAGGTCAGGAACAGGGCCTCGCGGTCCTTCCACTCGCCCGACTGGCGGTCGAAGTACCGCGGGGTCGAGGCGATGCGGAACGACGCGACCGCCTGGCCGCTGGTGGTGAAGCGTAGGTTCGGGTCCTCCACGAGGTTCCCGACGATCGTGATGACGGTGTCGCCTGCCATGGGCTCGCTCCGGCTTGTGTGAGGGCCTGAGCCTGGCTCAGTGGACCTCGGGGCGGATGACCTTCGTGCGCAGGATCGACTCGCTCAGGTTGAGCTGCCGGTCGAGCTCCTTGACCGTGACGGGCTCGGCCGAGAGATCGATCACCGCGTAGATGCCTTCGGACTTCTTCTGGATGTCGTAGGCCAGCCGCCTGCGACCCCAGATGTCGACCTTCTCGACGCTGCCGCCGCCGTCCTTGACGACCTTCAGGAACGGATCCAGCGAAGCCGCCGCCGTCCGCTCGTCGATGGCGGGGTCGAGGATGGCCATGAGTTCGTAACGACGCATGCTGTGTCCCTACCTCCTCTGGACTGATGCGGTCACGGTCTCTCCGTGACAGGAGGGCTCTTGCGTCTCCCGGGGCCGCTCGGCACCGCCCAGGTGGCCGTGCCCTGGCCGCGAGACCGATCCAGGCTACCAACTGTCGGCAGCGTAAGAGCCAGATCCGGGTCATGGTGGGGGACACCGGGCGGTGCCGGCCGTCGGGAACCGGCCTCATCGGCGGGCTCCGGAGGCGGATGCCTTGGCGCGGCGCCGGCGCTCCAGCTCCTCCATGATGTCGGCCATCCGGGCGCGCATGCGGGCGGTCTGGGTCGTCAGCACCGACAGTTCCTCCACCAGCTCCGCGTCGCCGATGACGGCGAGCTCGCTCTGCCTCATCCCGGTACCTCCTGTCCTCTCCCGCTGTCCTCGGCTCCGGCGGGTCCAGACGCGCGTTCTCGAATCCATGTTCGACCGTACCGGGTGCCACCGACAATCCGGCGCGCCCGCACGGCATGGTCGCTCGCGCTCCTGGGAATCCTCGGTACGGACGCGCACCGTCCGCCCGGTGCCTCGCGTCCCGAACCGGTGATCACGAGCAGTCGCGCGCCCGAAGGGGGTGTCCCGATGTCGCAGGAGGCAGCCGGGAAGAAACGGTCCGCCCTCACCCTCAACACCGACGGTGAGCGCCACCCTGTGGAGAACTCGCTGGCCGTGGCCTCGCTCATCATCGGGTTGACCGCACTCGTCCTTGGGTTCATCCCCCCGACCCACTTCTTCGGGGCCCTGGCCGGCGTGATCGGGCTGCCGCTCGCCCTCTACTCACAGCTGATCTCGGCCACGACGGGTGAACGCTGGCTCAACGTCATCGGGATGGTGTCGTCCTTCTTGGGGGCCGCGTTCGCCGTCAGCCACGGGGGGTTCGCTCTCTGACACCGGCGCCCACTGAGCATCCACCGCCCGCTATCGGGTACGGCTTGAACGGCGCGCGGATACTCTCGTAGGCATGCGCATCGGAGCTCACGTCGACCAGACCAACCCGCTCGACAACGCGCGCGCCCGCGAGGCGGACGTCGTCCAGTTCTTCCTCGGCGACCCGCAGGGCTGGAAGAAGCCCGTCATGCCGGAGGGCGTCGAGGCGGTCCGTGACTCCGACGTGGACGTCTACATCCACGCGCCGTACGTGGTCAACGTGGCGACGTCCAACAACCGGATCCGCATCCCGAGCCGCAAGATCCTCCAGCAGCAACTGGAGGCGGCGGCCTCGATCGGGGCGAAGGCGCTGATCGTCCATGGCGGGCACGTCCTGAAGGCCGACGACCCCGAGATCGGCTACGAGAACTGGCGCAAGGTCTTTGAACGCCTTGAATGTCCGATTCCGGTCTATATCGAGAACACCGCGGGCGGCGACAACGCCATGGCGCGGAGGTTCGACCGGATCGCCCGGCTGTGGGAGGTCCTCTCCGGGGTGGACGGGCTCGACTCCAAGCTGGGCTTCTGCCTCGACACCTGCCACGCGCATGCCGCCGGCGAGGATCTGATCGACGCGGTGGACCGGATCAAGGCCATCACCGGCAGGATCGACCTCGTCCACTGCAACGACAGCCGGGACGCGTTCGGGTCCGGCGCCGACCGGCACGCCAACCTGGGCTCCGGCACGATCGACGCGGAGCTGATCCTGGGGGTCGTCCGGGCGGCGGGCGCGCCGGTCGTGGTGGAGACGCCGAGCGAGGGGCAGGCGGCCGACATCGCCTGGCTGCGCGCCAACCTGGGCTGACCGGGGCGGCCGACCAGGTCAACCGACCAGGGCGGGTGGCCGCCTGTGGCCGGGGCCGAACGCCGTCCCGGATTCCCCTGAGGTCACAGGAACCGCGGCAGCGAATACGGCATCTAATCTGTCACGACACGGCGAAGCACGAGATCACCCCTCACTGGCATAATCCGGAACACGACCTCAGCCCCAGCGCACGCGCGTGATCATTGATGGCGGGCGCGCCGAACGATCGGGAAGTCAATGGCCCAACCCCCTTACGACCCGTACGGCGGCGGATACTCCGACCCGTACGGTCAGTCGTATCAGCAGCCCCCACAGGTGCAGCACCACTACTACGGTGCGGCGCCTCCGCCCAACAACGGGATGGCGACCGCGTCCATGGTGCTGGGGATCATCGGCATCGTCTTCTGCGGGTTCACCTCCATTCTGGCGATCATCTTCGGGCATGTCGCGCAGAGCCAGATCAAGCGGACCGGCGAGGGCGGCGCAGGCATGGCCACCGCCGGCCTGGTGATGGGCTACATCGTCACCGCCATCTGGGTGGTCATCTGGATCTTCTACCTCGGTCTGTGGGCCGCGATCGTCGGATCGAGCGCCACCGCCTACTGACCGCGGGACCCCGCACCGGCCGTCGGCCACGGACCGGCCGACCGTCGGTCACCCGGCGTCCGGCTTCGGTGCGGGAGGAATTCCGTACGTGTGGCCCAGGGGTCGCCGCACGTCCGGCGGACCCGTCATGCCGGCGCAGGTACGGGGCCCACGGGGGAACCACGGGGTAGAGCGGGGATCAGCCGAGCTTGGGGACCCCGGCCACTTCCACGCCGATGCTCGACAGCAGGACGGTCATGGGGGTGGCGGTGTCCTGCCACGTTTCCACGGCATGCGTGAACACGTCGAGCGCCGTTCGGAACGCGCGCTGGTCCGCCTCGGCCAGTTCCGCCCACGCCTCGTACATGACCAGGTAACCGCCGGTCGACGGCACCCAGGACAGGTCCGTCAGGCGGTCCCGCAGGCCGTCCCAGTCACCGCCCTTCCCCTCGGGGAGCTCGAAGACTTCGGCGCACAGCCGCAGGAACGACTCCGTGTCCCTGGCGCGGCGGCCGTTCAGGTAGAAGGTCTTCCAGCCCGCCGCGGTCGCACGTTCCGGCCAGGCCGCTCCCGACACGCCGGCACCCGGAGCCGCAGGGGCACGCCACTGGTAGACGCCCGGCTTCAGGCGTCCCTCGACCAGATCTTCCAGAGCCCGGTTCGCGTCCACGTCATCTCCCGGCACTGTCACTCCTCTGGTACGGACTCGTGATACCGACTCGTTCCCGTCCGCGGGATCAGGATCATCTGCCCATCCCGCAGGGGAACATGCGGACGCCGATCGAGTCCACCACGACCCGTGCGCCGCATCCAGTCCCCCGCGCGGCGCCTCGCGTCCGGTCCCGCGTCCTGAGGCGGTGACCTCCCGGTACGCGGGCACGGCGATCCTGGTAGGGAGACATTCCGCCGCCGCGGTGCGTGAAGGCGCTTGAGTCTCCACCGACTGGAGCCTGAAGGGTGATGGGCATGGACGGCGACACCGGTCTCTACACGATCGGGGAACTGGCACGCCGGACCGGGCTGCCGGTCCGGACCATCCGGTTCTACTCCGACGTGGGGCTGGTGCCGCCGACCGATCGCACCCACGCGGGCTACCGCCTGTACGACCTGGACGCCGTCGCGCGCCTCGACATGGTCAGGACGCTGCGGGAGCTGGGCGTCGACCTGCCGACCGTGCGGCGCGTGCTGGCACGCGAGATCACGATCTCGGAGGTCGCGACCGCGCACGCCCAGGCGCTGGACGTCCAGATCCAGACGCTGCGGCTGCGGCGGGCCGTGCTGCGCGCGGTGGCCAAACGCGGATCCAGTCCCGAGGAGATCAACCTCATGCACAAACTCGCCCGGCTCTCCGACGAGGAGCGCAAGCGCATCATCACCGACTTCATCGACGAGGTCTACGCGGGGCTCGACGCCGACCGGGACTTCGAGGCCAAGCTGCGTTCCGCGATGCCCGAGCTCCCCGACGACCCTGAGCCCGAGCAGGTGGACGCCTGGGTGGAGCTCGCGGAACTCGTCCAGGACCCGGATTTCAAGGCCAGGATCCGGCAGATGGTGGAGTACCAGGCATCCCATGCCGAGGAGACCGGCCGGTTCGCCTCCGCCGACCTCGGCGAGGCGACCAGGCGGCGGGTGGAGGCGGCGGTGGCCGACGGCATCGCGCCCGAGTCCGCGGAGGCGGTACCCGTACTGGACGGGCTGGTGGCGGAATACGCCGCCGCGTTCGGCGCCACCGACGACCCGGACTTCCGGCGCGAGCTGCTGGAACGTCTGGAGATCGGCAACGATCCGCGTGCCGAGCGGTACTGGCGGCTCCTCGCGATCATCAACGGCTGGCCGTCGTGGCAGCCGACGACACCGCTGTTCGAGTGGTTCATCACCGCGCTCCGCGCCCACTCCTGACGCGGACGCCCCCGATCAGGCCGTCGCGGATCCCGCGGCTTCCGCGACGGCCCGCGGGCGGCGGAACCGGGTGCGCAGGACGCCCAGGGAGAAGACGTCGGGCGCGCCGTCGAGCACGCCTCCGGCCGGGTCGTCCTGGCCCTCGTCGCGCACCACGTCCCCCGACGGACGCAGGATGTCCACGACCACCAGGACCGCCAGCAGGACGACGGTGAAGAACCGGGTCAGCAGAGCGACGAAGTAGGTGTCCTGGCTGATGCCTTCCACCGGAAGGCCGAAGCCGAGCAGGGTGGAGATCAGGCCGGGCAGGTCGGTGCCCTCCGTCTTGAGGGTCACCGACAGCAGGTACCACCAGATGCCGAAGAAGTACACGATCTCACCGAGCTGCCACACGATGAAGGCCGGCAGCTTGGGACGGGCCAAGGCGACCAGAGGCAGCAACCACAGCACGTACTGCGGCGACCAGACCTTGTTCGGCAGCATGAACGCGACCAGCACCAGGAACATCAGTTGCGGCAGCCGGGGACGGCGGGGCGCGGCCAAGGCCAGGACGGCGATGCCCAAGGCGAGCACGAGGAACGTTCCCGTGCCCAGCGTGTTGAGCTTGGTGTTGTCGTCCAGCCCGGAGATCCCGTGGTCCTGGAGGAAGAAGAAGATGGATCCCCAGTCGACCCCGCGTTCCCGGCTGAAGCTGTAGAACTTCAACCACCCGTCCCAGGCGAGCACCATGATGGGGACGTTCACAACGGCCCACGCACCGGCCGTACCGGCAAGGAGCCGACCCATGGCGCGCCACTGACCGGCCCGCACGCACAGAAGGACGAACGGCCCCAGGAAGAGGAGCGGGTAGAACTTCGCCGCGATCGCCAGGCCCAGCAGTACCCCGGCCCAAGCGGGACGGCGGGACGCCCAGGCGAAGACGGCCAGCGCGGACAGCGCCACGGCGAGCAGGTCCCAGTTGATGTACGCGGTGAGGAGGAGGGCCGGGGACAGGGCGACCATCAGGCCGACCCGGAGCGAGCGTCGTCCCGCGACATACGCCGTGGCGAGGGCCGTCACGACGGCGAGCAGCCCGAGCAGCAGGGCGGTCACGTTGAAGAACGCCATCCCGCGCGCGTCGTCCCCGAACGGCTGGACGAGCAGGTTCACCACGTACATCAGCGCGCCGCTCAGCACCGGGTACTCCACGTACTCCATGTCGATGCCGGGGAGCCTGTCGAAGTACGGCACGAGGTTGTCGTTCAGGCCCCGCACGAAGTACAGCGGGTAGATGTCGGTGTAGCAGGCCCTCGTCGTCGTCTTCACGAAGTCGAACGAGGCGGACGCGCACGGCTGCTTCTGCACCCAGGCGAGCAGGGCCACGAACGCGGCGAGGCCCGCCACCACCGGCACCAGGCGCACCGGCCGCCCGTGGTCGTCGCCGGCCTGTCGGCCGGTGGGCTCCCCGGCCTTCACACCAGCGTCCACGGCGGGACGCGCCGGGTTCCCATCGGCATCGGCATCGGCATCGGCATCGGCATCGGAGGAAGACGACGACATGCCAGCAGACTATTGGTCAACCGGTGACACTGCGCCACCCGAAACACCCCCGGGTACGACCCCCGGGGCCTCAGCGAACGAAGTCTCTCATCTGCCCGCGAGGCCGATTGAGGTCGTCTGCGGGGTGGCACGCGGGGTGCCCGCCTTGGAGGAATCCGGGCGGGCACGTAGGCAGCGGGGATGGCGAGGGGTCGGGCGCGGCCGGTGACGGATCGGGTTTCGGAACGGCCCATGGCGGGACGGACCCCACATCGCCGGGCGGGCCGAACCGCTCGATCTCCTCGTTCACCAGCGCCCTGGCCATGAACCGCCGGAACAGGTCGGCGGGGATCGTGCCACCGTAGATCTCGTCGTGGCCGCCGATGCCCTGGAGCGGCCGGAGCGACCCGTCCCTCCCCTCCCGCCACATCGCCGCGGCGGTGGCGAGCTGCGGGGTGTACCCGACGAACCAGGCCGACCTGTTCTCCTCCGTCGTCCCCGTCTTCCCGGCGACGGGACGTACGCCCAGGTCGGCGCGCGTCCCGGTCCCGGACCGGACGACCGCCCGCAGGGCGACGGTGGCGTCCCTGGCGACGGCCTCGGAGAACGCGCGCTCGGGTTCGTGCGGCACCTTGGTGACGCTGCCGATCCGGGTCCACACGGGACCGCCGTCCTTGTCGGTGATCTCGCTGATCACATGGACGGGGACGTGCCGTCCCCCGGCGGCGAAGGTGGCGTAGACCGACGCCATGGTGACCGGGCTGACGGACACGGTGCCGAGCGGCAGGCTGGTGAAGCCCGCGTTCAGCCGCCCGGTCCACGCCGGGACCCCCATCTTCACCGCCATCGACGCGACCTTGTCCAGCCCGACCCGCTGCCCGAGCTCCACATACGCCGTGTTGATCGACTTCGCGGTCATCTCGGTCAGCGTGTAGACGCCGTTCTCGGCTCGTGAGTCGTTGGTGAAGGTGTCACCGCCGATGGTCCGCCGGTACGCGCCGTCCATCGTGGTCTCCAGGCTGATCCCCTGGTCGAGCGCGGTCGCCAGGACGATCGGCTTGAACGCCGAACCCGGCTGGACGAGGCCGTCGAAGGAGTCGTCGAACTGCTGCTCGCCGTAGCCGGGCCCGCCGTAGGCCGCGACGACCCCGCCGGTCTCCGGGTCCACGGCGGCCAGCCCGAAGTGGACGTCGTCCGCCAGGCCGTTCCGTTCCCTCTCCTGCTGGACGGCCGTGGCGGTGTAGTCCTGTAGCTCCTTGTCGAAGGTGGTGGTGACGCGCAGCCCGCCCAGTTCCAGCGTCTTCTCGGTGATGCCGAGCCGCGCCAGCTCGTTGAGCACGCGTTCCCGGACGTACCCGGACTGCGGCGAGTCGGGGACGTCGCTCCATCTGCGCTGCGTGGTCGGGAAGCGCTGCCGGGCGCGTTCCGACCGCGACAGCCACGCCTTCTTCACCATGCCGTCCAGGACGTAGTTCCAGCGGGCGATCAGGGCGCGCTTGGCGGGACGGGTGGCGGGGCCCGTGGTGACGAAGTAGCCGGGCCGCTGGATGAGCGCGGCCAGCATCGCCGCCTCGCTGACGCTCAGCTCCCTGACGGTCTTGTGGAAGTACGCCCGT
>NZ_JBIMPP010000118.1:0-9895 GCF_043906805.1 Actinomadura sp. SCN-SB
GTCGCGGCGCGCCCGCCAGTACGCGAGGTCGTCCTCCTGGACGGGACGCCTCTGCTCCCATACCGCGAAGTCGGCGTACTGGACGGCGGGCGGCGCCAGGGGATCGGGGTCGCCCGCGAGCGCCGCGCGGTAGAGGACCGACAGGTCGCCCGACAGCGAACCCCAGGTCATGCCGTCCCACGCGATGTGGTGGACGACGAGGACCAGCGCGTGCTCGCGGTCGCCCAGGCGCAGCAGCTCCAGCCGGACGGGACGCTCGCGGCGCAGGTCGAACGGCCGTGCGGCGAGTTCCTCGGCGCGCGCCTTCGCGTGCTCGGGCGCGCAGTCGACCGGTGGCAGGTCGAGGGTGTCGTCGCCGGTGACGATCTGCACGGCGCCGTCGCCGTCATCCGCGTAGACGGTGCGCAGGATGGCGTGCCGCCGGATCAGCGCGCGCAGCGACTCGCGCAGCGCGCCGGTGTCGAGGTCGCCCGACATGCGCACGAGCAGGCACACGTTGTAGGCGGGGCTGTCCGGGAAGGTCCGGTGGTGCAGCCACATGCTCTGCTGCGCGTACGACAGCGGTGCCGGTCCGTCCGTTCCGCGAGGTTCGATCCGGGAGACGTCGGGGCCGAGCCCGGCCTCCGCCATCATCCGCCGCATCAGCTCACGTCGCCGCGCCGCCGTCTGCTCGCGCACGTTCCGCCTTCCCTCGTCGGCCATCGCAGTTGGTTAGGTTAGCCTTGCCTACTAAATTCACACAAGGTTAGCCTTACCTAAGTTTGATCGGACGACCTGGTCGCAGAGGGAGTTGGGTGCCTTGTCCTTGCCGTGGACACCAGTTGGTGCGCGTACAGAATCCGACCGCACGGCCGTCACGGTGAGGGTGGTCGGCGCGAACCCGCTGCTCCTCATGGCGCGGCTCGCGCGATGCGGACTGTTCGACGACCACGTCGTCTACGAGCGCCCCGGTTCGTGGACGTTCGCGGGCGGGGTGCTGGGAGAGGTCGTCCTGGACGCACGACCGGCCGGCGCGGAGAACATCGCGGACGGTCGTCCGCCCACGAGGAGCGGCACGCTCCGCACCTGGTGGGACGGCGGTGAGCGGCAGGAGCACGCCTGGTCGGGACGTCCCGCCGACGCGCTGGACGAGGCGTTCCGTTCGTGCCCCTTCCCGCAGTGGAACGCCTACGGCTGGATCGCGTTCGAGTTCGCGGGCCCGCGGCACCGCGGCGAGCGGCTCGCGCACCTCATCGTCCCGCGCACGGAGGTCCGCGTCGACGCCGGGGAGGCCGTCGTGACCAGCGTGAACGCCGCGGAAGCCGAACGGGTGGCCACGCTGCTCGCCGAGCCCGGCGAACCCCGTCCCGGCACGCCCGAGCCGGTCGAGGTCCGGGTCGGCGGCGACACCTACCGGGCGCGCGTCGCCCGCGCCGTCGAGGAGATCGGCGCGGGCCGCTACCAGAAGGTCATCGTCTCCCGGCGGCTACCGATCTCTTTCCCCGTCGATGTGGTCTCGACGTACGTGCGCGGGCGGTCCGCCAACACCCCGGCGCGCTCGTTCCTGCTCCGCCTCGGCTCCTTCCAGGCCACGGGGTTCAGCCCCGAGGTGCTGGCCTGCGTGGACGCCACCGGCACCGTGATGACGCAGCCGCTGGCCGGCACCCGGGCGTTCGGCCGCGGCGCGGAGCTGGACGCGGCCACCCGGCGCGAGCTGGAGACCGACCCCAAGGAGATCTTCGAGCACGCCGTGTCGGTGCGGACCTCCCAGGAGGAGCTGAACCGGGTGTGCGAGCCCGACACCGTCCAGGTCACCGGGTTCATGTCGGTGAAGGAACGCGGCAGCGTGCAGCACCTGGGATCGAGCGTCAGCGGGCTGCTCGCCCAGGGACGTACGAGCTGGGACGTGCTCGACGCGCTGTTCCCCGGCGTGACCGCGTCCGGCATCCCCAAGCCGGAGGCCATCGACGCCATCGCGCGGCTGGAGGAACCGCGCGGCCTGTACGCCGGCACGGTCCTCACCATGTCGCACGACGGCGCGATGGACGCCGCGCTCGTCCTCCGCGCCCTCTACAGCGACGAGCACGGCGCGTGGCTGCGCGCGGGCGCCGGGATCGTCACCGGCTCCACCCCGGAGCGGGAGTACGAGGAGACCTGCGAGAAGCTCTCCAGCATCGCCCCGTACGTCGTCCCGCTCCCCTGACGGCGGCCCGGTGACGGCGGCCCGGCCGCCCGGCGGGTTCAGCCCAGCCGGGCGGCCAGCGCCTTTTTCGCGATCTTCCCGACCGGGGTGCGGGGGAACTCCGCCACGATCTCGACGCGGTCGGGGAACTTGTAGGCGGCCACGCCGCGGTCGCGGAGGAAGTCCTTGGTCTCGCGCAGCGACGGCGCCGCGGCCCCCTCACGGACGACGAGGAACGCGCAGGTGCGCTCCCCCATCACCGGGTCGGGCATGCCCACGACGGCGGCGTCGTGGACGGACGGGTGCGCCAGCAGGTGGTTCTCCAGCTCCTCCGCCGAGATCTTGTCGCCGCCCCGGTTGATCTGGTCCTTCGCCCGTCCCTCGACCACCAGGTGCCCGGACGGGAGGCGCCGTACCAGGTCGCCGGTGCGGTAGAAGCCGTCGGGCGTGAACGAGCGCGCGTTGTGCTCGGGCGCCCGGTAGTAGCCGCGCAGCGTGTACGGGCCGCGGGTGAGGAGCTCGCCCACCTCCCCCGGCTCGACGTCGTTCCCGTCCTCGTCGACCACGCGGACCTCGTCGGCGGGCGACAGGGGGCGCCCCTGGGTCCGCTCGACCAGCTCGGGCGGATCGTCCAGCCGGGTGTAGTTGAGCAGGCCCTCGGCCATCCCGAACACCTGCTGGACGGCGCAGCCCAGCGCCTCCGGCACCTGCGCCGCGCGCTCGGCGGCGAACTTGGCGCCGCCCACCTGGAGCAGTTCCAGGGACGACAGGTCCTCGTCCGACCACGACACCGCGTCCAGCCACAGCAGCGCGATCGGCGGCACCATGGCGCACACCGTGACCTTCTCGCGCTCGATGAGCGGGAACGCCTCGTCCGGCGCCCCGGACGGCGCCAGCACGACCGTCCCGCCGGTGGCGAAGACGCCGAGGATGCCGGGGCAGGCGAGCGCGAAGTTGTGCGCCGCCGGTAGCACGACCAGGTAGACGGTGGCGTCGGAGAAGCCGCACAGCTCGGCGCTGGCCTCCAGGTTGTAGACGTAGTCGCGATGGGTCCGCGGGATCAGCTTCGGCAGGCCGGTCGTCCCGCCGGAGAGCAGGAAGACGCCGACGTCCGCGGGGTCGGGGCCATCGGCGGCGGGCACCGGCGCGGGATCGACGTCGAGGTCGGCGAGCGCGGTGAACTCCTGCGCGTCGCCGTCCACGACCACGTGCTCGACCCGGACGGCGCGCGCCAGGGCGCGGTAGTCGAAGCCGCCGTCCCCCATCTCCGGGATGACGTACGCCTTGGCCTCCGACAGCTCGCACAGGTAGCCGATCTCGCTCTCGCGGTGCGCGGGCAGCGCCAGGACGGGCGCGGCGCCGATCCGGACGAGCGCCAGGAACACCACGACGAACGAGGCGGTGTTGGGCAGTTGCACGACCACGCGGTCGCCGCGGGCCACGCCCAGGCTCCGGAGGCCCGCGGCGACCCGGTCGGCGCGCCGGTCCAGCTCCGCGTAGGTGATCCGCTCGTCGCCCGCCACCAGCGCGACCCGGTCCGGCTCGCCGCGCAGGACGCCGCCGAGCAGCCGGTCGCTCCAGTAGCCCTCGGCCGTGTACCGCGCCTCGAACTCCGGAGGCCAGGGAACGAACCCGTCCATCGCGCCCTTCTCTTCCTGGGGACGGTCGTGCGGGCTCGCCGAACGGCTCTGCCCCGGCATGGTCACCTCCCCGCCAGTTGCGCCTCGGCCCCGGGCACGGGCTCGGCCGGGTCCGCGCCGATCGCGACGACGCGGTTGGCGCCGTCCACGTGCACCACCTTCGGCGTGTGCTCGTGCCGCTCGGACTCGTCCACGGCGGCGTAGGTGATGATGATGACCAGGTCGCCGGGCCGCACGATCCGTGCCGCGGCGCCGTTGATCCCGATCACGCCGCTGCCGGCCTCGCCGGTGATGGCGTAGGTGACCAGCCTGGCGCCGTTGGTGATGTCAACGACCTGCACCTGCTCGCCCTCCACGATGTCGGCCGCCGCCATCAGGTCGGCGTCGATCGTCAGCGAGCCCACATAGTGCAGGTCCGCCTGGGTGACGGTGGCGCGGTGGATCTTCCCGTTCATCAGCATGCGCTGCACCGGTTCGGCCTCTTTCGTCGGGATGGGTGCGATCAACTAAGGTGAGCCTTACCTTAATTCAGCCCGGTGCCGAGGAGAAGTCCCCAGGATGGTGCGCAGTCTCACCCGCCGGCTCGCGATGGACGTCAGCCCCCTTCGGGAGTCCAGGCCGTTCCGCAACACCTTCGTCGCCCGCACGGTGTCGGTCTTCGGCATCGGCATGCTGATGGTCGCGCTGCCGGTGCAGGTGTACGAGATGACCGGCTCCACCGTGCACGTCGGCGCCGTGTCCGCGTCCAGCGGTTTCGCGCTGCTGGCCGGGTTCCTGTGGGGCGGCGTGCTCGCCGACCGGTACGACCGGCGCCGCCTGATGCTGCACGCGCGCACCGCCGCCGGCGTCGGCTTCCTGCTGCTCACGCTGAACGCGTTCCTGCCGTCCCCGTTCCTGGCCGCGCTGTACGTGCTGGCCGCGTGGGACGGGCTCGCGACCGGCGTCAGCGTCACCGCGCTGCTGGCCGCCACGCCCGCGCTGGTCGGCCCCGACAAGCTCGTGGCGGCGGGCGCGCTCAACGCGCTCACCGTGCGGCTCGGGTCGATGCTCTCGCCCGCGCTCGGCGGGCTGGTGGTGTCGGCGTTCGGGGTCGGGTGGAACTACGCCGCCGCCGCGGCCGGGACGCTGGGGACACTGCTCCTGCTGACCGCCCTGCCGCCGCTCAGGCCCGCCACGGAGACGCACGAGGCCCCGCTGAAGGCGCTGGGCTCCGGGCTGCGCTTCGTGGTGTCCCACCGCGTCGTGGGCTCGCTGATGCTGCTCGGGACGCTGTTCATGGTGGCGGGCGGGATCCCCGTGCTGATGCCCGCGTTCGCCGCCCTCAGCCTCGGCGGCGGGCCCGCCACGGTCGGCCTGCTGTACGCGGCGCCCGCCTGCGGCGCCGTCCTCGCGTCCGTGACGAGCGGCTGGGCGGCGACGGTGCGCGCGCCCGGCCGCGCGCTGCTCGTCGCGTCCGTGGCGGGCTTCGCGACCCTCGCCGTGCTCGGCCTGTCCCGGCACCCCGCGCCCGCCGTCGCGATCCTCTTCGGGTACGGGTTCGTCGCGTCCATCGAGGAGATCCTGCGGTACGGCCTCATCCAGAGCCACACACCCGACGCCTACCTGGGACGGGTGAACGCGCTGTGGTCCGCGCAGGAGACGGGCGGCGAGGCCGTCGGGTCGCTGGGCGCCGGGGCGCTGGGCCGCTACCTCGCGCCCGGCGCCGCCATCGTCGTCTACGGGACGGTCAGCGCCGTCCTCGCCCTCGGGCTCGCGCTGTCACTGACCGGGTTGCGCGGCGCCACGCTCACCCCCGAGCCCGCGCGCGCCCCGGATCCCGCGCCGGATCCGGAGCGCGCCTGACGGCCGTGCGTCCGCTCACTGAGAGAGGCGCTCGGCCAGCTCTTCCTCGGACATGTCCTGGACCATGAGCCAGATCCCGGCCACGGCCTCCAGGCGTCCGGGCTCGGATTCCAGTTCGGTGAAGCGGCGCGCGATCCGCGCGATGGTGCGCTGGGCGAACAGGACCCGCACCGGCAGGGCCGTGGTGTCCAGCGCCTCGCGCGCACGGGCGATGACGGACGTGGCCAGCACGGAGTCACCGCCGAGCGCGAAGAAGTCATCGTTCACCCCGGCCCGTTCGATGCCGAGCACGTCCGCGACGATGCGGGCGAGGACCTTCTCCACGTTGGTGCGGGGCGCCGCGTACGCCGGGCCTGCCTCGCCGCCCGCCTCGGCGGCGAGGGCGGTGAGCGCCTTGCG
This sequence comes from Actinomadura sp. SCN-SB, assembly GCF_043906805.1. NCBI lineage: Bacteria > Bacillati > Actinomycetota > Actinomycetes > Streptosporangiales > Thermomonosporaceae > Actinomadura > Actinomadura sp. SCN-SB. The sequence continues at coordinate 6,043 of NZ_JBIMPP010000118.1, forward strand.
GTCCACCTTGCCGTTGGCGGTCAGCGGCAGCTCGTCCAGGGGGACGAGCAGTTCGGGCACCATGTGCGGCGGCAGCAGTTCGCGCACGTGGGCGAGCACGTCCTCTCCGTCGTCCACTCCGGTGACGGCGGCGGCCAGGCGGCCGGAGGCGAGCAGGCCGACCGCGCGGCCCACCTTCGGGTGGCTCTCCAGCGCCGCCTCGACCTCGCCCAGCTCGATCCGGAAACCCCGCACCTTCACCTGGTGGTCGCGGCGGCCGAGGAACTCGATCGTCCCGTCCGGCCAGTAGCGGGCCAGGTCACCGGTGCGGTACCAGCGGGTGCCCTCGTGCTCGACGAACCGGTCCGCGGTGCGCTCCGGGTCGCCGGTGTAGCCGTCGGCGACGCCCGCGCCGCCGATCCACAGCTCGCCGGTCACCCAGTCGGGGCGGTCCCGGCCCAGCTCGTCCACGACCCGGCAGGCGACGCCGCCCAGCGGCACCCCGTACGGGATCGCGCGCCGGCCCTCGGGGACCTCGCCGACCTCCTGCACCGTGGAGTGGATCGCGGTCTCGGTCGTCCCGCCGAGCGCCACGAACCGGGCGCCGGGCGCGCGCTCGCGCAGCAGGCCGGGCAGGTGCGCGCCGACCCAGTCGCCGCCCAGCAGCACCAGCCGCAGGCTCGGCACGGGACCGGTGGCCAGCAGCATCTCCAGCACGGACGGCACGCAGTTGAGGACGGTCACCGACCAGCGTCCCGCGAGCGCGGCCCAGGCGGCGGCGTCGCGGCGCTCGTCCTGTTCCGGCAGCACCACCGCGCCGCCGGACGACCAGGGCGCGAACAGGTCGAACACCGACAGGTCGAAGTCCAGCGCGGACACCCCGAGCGTCGCGTCCGACGGGCCGAGGCCGAAACGGTCGACCAGGTCGCCGATGGTGTTCATCGCGGCGCGGTGCGAGACCTCCACGCCCTTGGGCTCACCGGTCGATCCCGAGGTGAACAGGACGTAGGCGACCTGCTCGGGCGGCACCGGGACCGGCGCGTCCAGCGGGGCCGCGTTCCCGGGGGCGGCCGAGGTCAGACGGGCCGCCACCGCCGCGCTCGCGCGGATCCTCGCGCGCCGCGCCTCCGGCTGCTCCGGGCCGATCGGCACGTACGCGGCGCCCGCCGCCAGCACGCCGAGCACGGCGACGGCCTGGTCGGGTCCCTTGGGCAGCTCGATCGAGACGCGGTCGCCCGGACGCACGCCCTCCTGCTCGACGAGGCGGGCGGCGACGCCGAGCGCGCGGCCGGCGAGTTCGCCGTAGGTGAGGGTGCCGTCGGCGCCCCAACGCAGCGCGGGCGCGTCCGGCGTCTCCCGGGCGTGACGGAAGAAGCCCTCCGTGAGGGTGCGCGCGGGCGGGGCCTCGGTCGCGTTCAGCTTGTGCCGGACGCGCAACTGCTCGGGCGTCGCGGTGATGTGCAGCGGCTCGGTCCAGTCCGCGCCCTCCGCGCCCAGCCGTGTGACGGCACCGGTGTAGGCGGCGAACATCTCCTCCGCCACGCCGTCGGGGAACGCGGGACACCGCACGTCCCAGTTCAGCAGCAGCCCGCCGGAGACCTCGGTGACCTGCGCGTCCAGCAGCACCTGCGGGCCCTGCGAGACGATCCACTCCGGCTCGCCGAAGCTGCGCCGCACCCGTTCGCCGAACAGCTCGCCGAGGTTGAGCGCGCTGGTGTAGACGATCGGGGCGAGCACCTGTTCGCCCCGCTGCCTGGACAGGTCGCGCAGCACCTCCAGGCCGGAGTAGTCGCTGTGCGCGCCGGAGGTGTGCAGCCGCGCCTGGACGGCCCGCGCCCGTTCCACGAACGGCAGCTCCTCGGTGAGATCGACCTCCAGCATGATGGAGCCGGTGAAGTCGCCCACCACCTTGTCCACGTCGGGGTGGACGGGCTCGCGGTGGAACAGCGGCAGGTTCAGCAGGAACCGGGGCGTGGCCGACCACGCGCCGATGACCTCGGCGAACACGGCGGCCAGCGCCATCGCCGGGGTGACGCCCTCGCGGTGCGCGCGGGAGAGGAGCCGGTCCTTGTCCTCCGGCGCCAGCCAGTGGTGCAGGCGCACCACCCGGTCGCCCGGCTCGGGCACCACCGGCAGCTCGGGCGGGCCCGGCAGGTCGGCCAGCCGTTCCGCCCACCACTCGCGATCGCGCGCACGGGCCTCGGCGCGCGGATCGGCGGCGAGGTAGCGGGCGTAGGTGTAGGTGATCGGCTCCAGGGACTCGCCCTCGTAGAGCGCGGCCAGGTCGTCCAGCAGGGTGCGGTAGCTCATCGCGTCGGCCGCGACCATGTCCACGTCGAGGTGGAGCCGTGTCGCGCCGTCCGGGAGCAGGCTCAGGCGGGCGTCGAAGACCCGGCCCTCCTCGATGGGAAGGCGCTGCACCGACATCTCCTCGCGGACGCGCCCAAGCTCGGCGTCCGGATCATCGGCCGCCCGGAGGTCATGGACGGTGACGGCGGGTTCGGGGCGCATGGGCAGGATGCGCTGCGTGCCGTCGTCCGACACCGCGACACGCAGCATCGGGTGGCGTTCGGCAAGCCCGCGCACGGCCTGCTCGAACCGGGCCGGGTCGATGCGGCGCCCGTCCAGCTCGACGTACAGGTGCGCGGCCACCGAACCGAGCGCCTGGTCGTCGTCCCGGCCGATCCAGTACGCGTGCTGCATGAGCGCCAGCGGGAACGACTCTGGTTCGTCCTCTGGCTCGTCGTGAGCCGGGGCGGGTTCGACGACGCCCCGTTCCTCCAGCAGCTCCCACCATTCGCGGAGCGTGGGACGTTCGGCCAGTTCGGCGAAGCGCACCTCGATGCCCCGCTTGCGCAGCCGGCCGGTCAGACCCATCAGCCTGATGGAGTCCATGCCCAGCTCGATGAGGTTGTCGTCGGGACTCGCCTCCTCGCCCAGCACCTCGGCCAGCCCCTGCGTCAGCATGGCGTGCAGTTCGTCCCTGGTGAGCACGGCACCCCCTGTCGATTTAGGTAAGGCTAACCTAATCAACTCGCCTCGGGGGCGTCAACGTCACCCCTGCGAGCCCGGCCCCCCGGCCACCGCGTAGGAACGCCGCCTGTCCACCGGCACGACCAGCGGGGTGCCGCACTCCGGATCCTCGATGACCTGGCACGGAAGCCCGAACACCCGCTCCACCAGCTCCGCCGTCACCACCTCTCCGGGACGGCCCTGCGCGATCACCTCGCCACCGCGCATCGCCACCAGATGCGTCGCGTACCGGCACGCGTGGTTCAGGTCGTGCAGCACCGCCACCAGCGTGCGGCCCTCCTCGTGCAGCCGCGAGCACAGGTCCAGCACCTCGATCTGATGCGCGATGTCCAGGAACGTCGTCGGCTCGTCCAGCAGCATGATGGGGGTCCGCTGCGCCAGCACCAGCGCCAGCCACACCCGCTGCCGCTGCCCGCCCGACAGCTCGTCCACCACCCGTCCCGCCAGGTCCGTGACACCGACCGCGTCCATCGCCCCGGCCACCGCGCGCTCGTCGTCGCGCGACCACTGCTTCAGCAGCCCCTGGTACGGGTACCGGCCCCGCGCCACCAGATCGGCCACGGTGATCCCCTCCGGCGTGATCGGCGACTGCGGCAGCAGACCGAGCCGCCGCGCCACCTCCTTGCCGTGCAGCGACAGGATCGGCTCACCGTCCAGGAAGACCGTGCCCTCCTTCGGCTTCAACAGCCGGGCCAGGGCACGCAGCAGCGTCGACTTCCCGCACGCGTTCGGCCCCACGATGACCGTGAAGGACCCGTCCGGGATCTCCACCCCGAGCCCCTCGGCCACCACCCGCTGGTCATACGCCAACGTCAGCCCATCGGCCCTCAACCTGCTCATG
>NZ_JBIMPP010000119.1:0-9596 GCF_043906805.1 Actinomadura sp. SCN-SB
ATGTTCTCCCGGAGGCGCTCGCCCTTGGCCTTGGCCTGGGCGTAGAGGTCCTGCTGGAAGTCCTTCATCTTCGCCTGGAGCGTCTCGTCGGACGCGGCCAGGATGCGTACCGCCAGCAGTCCCGCGTTGCGCGCCGCGCCGACGGCGACGGTCGCGACGGGGACTCCGGCGGGCATCTGGACGATCGACAGCAGCGAGTCCATGCCGTCCAGATGCTTGAGCGGCACCGGGACGCCGATGACCGGCAGCGGTGTGACGGAGGCCAGCATGCCGGGCAGGTGCGCGGCGCCGCCCGCCCCCGCGATGATCACGCGCAGGCCGCGGGACGCGGCGCCGCTCCCGTAGGCGATCATGTCGTGCGGCATGCGGTGCGCCGAGACGACGTCGGCCTCGTAGGCCACGCCGAACTCCTCCAGCGCCTCCGCCGCCGCCTTCATCACGGGCCAGTCGGAGTCACTGCCCATCACCACGCCGACGGTCGTCATGCCCTGTCCTTCATCTCGGGGCCCCAGCGCAGGTAATCGGCGGCGTGCCGGGCGCGCTCGCGGACCTCGTCCAGGTCGTCGCCCATCGCGGTGACGTGGCCGATCTTGCGGCCGGGACGGACGTCCTTGCCGTAGAAGTGGACCTTGACGCCCGGGTCGCGGGCCATCACGTGCGGGTACCGGCGGTAGACCGCCGGGTCGTCGCCGCCGAGCACGTTGGCGACCACGGTGTAGGCGGCGGTGGGCTCGGTGGACCCGAGCGGCAGGTCCAGGACGGCGCGCAGGTGCTGCTCGAACTGGGACGTGCGGGCGCCCTCGATCGTCCAGTGGCCGGAGTTGTGCGGGCGCATCGCCAGCTCGTTCACCACCAGGCCCCGGCCGGTCTCGAACAGCTCCACCGCCAGCAGCCCGGTGACGCCCAGCCTCTCGGCGATGTCGAGGGCGAGCCGCTGCGCCTCGACCGAGCGTTCCTCGTCCAGTCCGGGCGCCGGCGCGATCACCTCGACGCAGATGCCGTCCCGCTGGACGGTCTCCACGACCGGGTACGCGGCGCCCTGCCCGTACGGGGAGCGGGCGACGAGCGCGGCCAGCTCGCGGCGGAACGGCACGTGCTCCTCGACCATCAGGTCGACGCCCTCGGCGACCAGGCGGCCGAGCAGGTCCGCCGTCTCCCGGTCGAGCGACTCGGCGACCCACACGCCCTTGCCGTCGTAGCCGCCGCGGGTGGCCTTCAGGACCAGCGGCCATCCGTGCTCGCGGGCGAACTCCTCACAGAACGCCCGCGGGGCGTGGCCGGGCACGTGGGCGTAGGCGGGGCAGGGCGCGCCGATCTCGCTCAGGCGCCGCCGCATCGCCAGCTTGTCCTGGGCGTGCAGCAGCGCGTCCGCGCCGGGCCTGCACGGGGTCCCGGACTCCTCGATCTCGCGGATGTGCGCCCCGGGGACGTGCTCGTGGTCGAAGGTCACCACGTCGCAGCCCTTCGCGAAGGCGCGCAGGTCGTCGAGGGAGGAGTCGTCGCCGACCCGCGTGTCGGCGCTGACGCGGGCCGCGGAGTCGGTGGCGGAGCCGGCGAGCACGCGCAGCGACACGCCGAGCCCGATCGCGGCCTGCTGCGTCATCCTCGCCAGCTGGCCGCCGCCCGCGATCCCCACCACGGGCATCTGTGCTGGGTCTGTCACGCCCAGCAGGTTATCCGCCGGGACGGCCTGCCCGGTCATCGGCGCCGTCCGCCGTCCCTCGTCACGGCCGTGGCCGGGGGGCAGGGAGCTTTCCGGAGGATTCCGGCGGCCTCCGGGTGAACGAACGCGGCTCCGGGAGCGTCCGAACAAGTGTGATCTCCCCGGTCACGGGCAGGAGGAGCGGTGTTCCGCCTGGGGTCGCCCCGGATCGGTGGCTTCAGCGGAACAAGGACGTCCCATCCGTCCCATCCGTCTATCCTCGATGTGCCTTCACAAGAGCCGAATCCCGCCGACGCCTCGGCAGCCGTACCCGGAAGGACGGTTCCCCTTCGTGAACCTGCTCTCCAGCCTCCACCGACGGTTCGCCTACCTGGTGCGCGAGCTGGCGAAGTTCGGCAGCGTCGGGGCGGTCGCCTTCGTGATCACGGTGACGCTGAGCAACGCGCTGCACTCGGGTGTGGGCATGGGGCCGCTGTCGTCCAACGCCATCGCGACCGTGGTGGCGACCACGTTCGCCTACGTGGCCAACCGGTTCTGGACGTTCCGTCACCGTGACCGGACGGGGCTGGGCCGCGAGTACACGCTGTTCTTCGCCCTGAACGGCGTCGGGCTGGTGATCACCCAGCTGTTCATCGGCTTCGTCCACTACGTGCTGCACCTGACCGGGCCCATCGCCTACAACGCGTCCCTGATCGTCGGCACCGGGGTGGCGACGCTGTTCCGCTTCTGGTCGTACAAGAAGTGGGTCTTCCTGCCCGTCGAGGCCGCCCCGGTCGACCCGCACTCGGGCCTGCCCGAGTCCGCCGATCACACCCCGGCCGGGTCCCCGGCGGCGCAGAGGGTCAACGGCCACGCGCTGCCGTCCCCCGGCCTCGCCCGCCCCCTCGACCCGCACCTCGGCGAGGCCGAGGCGCGCGGCGAGTTCAGCCGCTCGCGCTGACCGGCCGCCCGGCCCGCTACGCCGGGCCGATCACGACGCGCTCGGACGCGAGGCGCGCCTCGGCGGCCTGCCGGAGGAAGACGCCGAAGACCGCGGGACGGGACTGGATCAGTTCCAGCCGCCCGCCGTCCACCACGGCCAGCGAGCGGGCCAGGTAGAGGCCGAGACCGGTGCCCTTGCCGCTGCTGACGCTGCGCTCGAAGATCCTGGCCTCCAGTTCCGGGGGGATGCCCGCGCCCTCGTCGCCGATCTCCACCACCACCGAGCTGGACCCGAGCTTGGTGTTGATGGTGACCGGGCCGGCGCCGTGCACCAGGGAGTTGTCCAGCAGGGTGGCGATGATCTGGGAGAGCCCCTCGGGGCTGGTCACGCCGATCAGGCCGCGTTCCCCGGTCAGCCGGATGTCGCGGCCGTCCCTGCGGAAGATCGGCCGCCACTCCTCCATCTGCTGGGCCAGGATGTCGTCGATGGGGGCGGCGACGGCGGCGCCGGTACGGTCGTGCCGGGACCGGGCCAGCAGTTGCTCCACCACCGCGACCAGGCGTTCGGCCTGGGCGACCGCGGCGGCGCCCTCCTCGCGCACCACGTCGGGGTAGTCGGCGGCCTCGATCATCTCCTCCAGCCGCATGGACAGCGCGGTGAGGGGAGTGCGGAGCTGGTGGCTGGCGTCGGAGGCGAACTCGCGGCTGGCGGCGAGCAGGTCGGCGATCCGCACGGCGCTGCGGTCGAGCACCTCGGCGACCCGGTCGACCTCGGCGATCCCGTACCGGCGGCGGCGGGGACGGGCGTTGCCGGTGCCGAGCCGGTCGGCGGTCTCGGCCAGGTCGCTGAGCGGCAGGGTGAGCTTGCGCGCCTGCACCATGGCCAGGCCGACGGTGACGGCGACACCGAGCGCGGCCAGGCTGCCGATCAGCACCATCAGCCGCAGCGCCTCGTCCTGGACGTCCTGGGCGGGACGGGACACCTGGACGCGCACGCCGCCGCCGGTGCCGGTCGCGGTGAGCAGGGGGGTGCCCCTGGCCGGGCGGTCGCCCGCGGTGACCACCTGGTCGTTGGCCAGGGTTATGACGATGTAGCGACCCGGATACTCCTGAGAGATCTTCTGGTTGGTGATCGGCTGGCCGGACTCCAGGCTGAAGCCGACGCCGCCGAGGATCGAGGCGGCCTCGCGTTCCAGCGACTGCCGGGCCTCCTCGTAGATGAGCTTGTGCGTGGCATAGGCGAGGGGGATGCCGAGCAGCAGGATCGCGACGACCGCCACCGCGAGCGTCGACAGGAGCAGTCGGCGCCTCATCAGGGCTCCTTCGAGGGTGAAGCCACGACCACACGGCCAGCCGGCGCGCCGTCTCTGACCCGGCGCGCGGCGCGGCCGCGTGATCATGGCGGACGGGGCTGCGGGCGCGTCCGCCCCAGGGCGCGCCCCTAGCGTGCACGCCCTGGCCGGGCGCGCCCTAGTCGCCGCGTTCGAACCGGAAGCCGACACCGCGCACCGTCGTGATGTAGCGCGGGCTGCCGGCGTCGTCGCCGAGCTTGCGGCGCAGCCAGGAAATGTGCATGTCGAGGGTCTTGGTGGAACCCCACCAGTTGGTGTCCCACACCTCGCGCATGATCTGTTCGCGGGTGACGACCTTGCCGGCGTCGCGCACCAGCACGCGCAGCAGGTCGAACTCCTTCGTGGTGAGCTGGAGCTCCTGGTCGCCCAGCCAGGCCCGGCGCGACTCGGCGTCGATCCTGACGCCCTGCACGATCGGGGTCTCGGTGCTGCCGCGGCGCAGCAGCGCCCGGACCCTGGCCAGCAGCTCGGCCAGCCGGAACGGCTTGGTGACGTAGTCGTCGGCTCCGGCGTCCAGGCCCACGACGGTGTCGACCTCGTCGGCCCTCGCGGTCAGGATCAGGATCGGCACGCCGTGCCCCTCGGCGCGTACCCGGCGCGCCACCTCGAGCCCGTCCAGCTCGGGCAGTCCGAGATCGAGGACGATGAGATCCACGCCGCCCCCGAGCGCCCGCTCCAGGGCCTGCGGGCCGTCCGGGCTGACTTCAACGGTGTACCCCTCACGCCGCAGCGCGCGGGCGAGAGGCTCGGAGATCGAGGTGTCGTCCTCGGCGAGCAGTACTGAGGTCATGGGACCGATCGTATGACCATTCTTGACCGTTTCCCGGCAGCCGCCAGCCTCTTGACCTGCGGTTTGCCACTCGTAGTACATCAACGAACACGATGATTCCCGGTCGCCGGGGGACGTGGCCTGGCGTAAGCCCGGCCAATCACGCCGTGGCGGGGCGTTTCCGGGTGTCCGGGACGTGGTTCGGCCCGATCCCTTTCAGGGGGGATTTGGCTGAACATCCGATCTAAGTGTGTCGCTCGCCGATGGGGTGACTTGACCGGGCTCATCCTCCGGATTGACCGGTTCGGCGGCGCTTTGGACGCGGCGCCGCCCGCGGCCGGATCAGGCCACGACGGCGACCGCGGCGCCGGGCAGCGTGACGAACGCGCCCGGCGTGCCGTTCTCCAGGCGTACCGCCGGGTCGGACGCCAGCAGCAGCCGCGCCGGCGGATCGAGGCGCGGCAGCGGCACCCGGCAGGGACGCTCGTCGAAGCAGACGACCACCCGTAGCCCTCCCCTGCGCAGCACCAGCCAGCGGGCGGGCTCCTCGGCGCCGGCCGTGGCTTCGGCGGTGCCGGTGTCCACGGCGGTCCTGGTCAGCCGCGGATCGTTCAGTTCGGGCCGGGAGCGCCGCAGCGCGATCAGGGCTCGATGCCATTCCAGCAGCTCACGATGGGGTTCCCCGGCAAGCTCCGTCCAGTCGAGCACGGAGCGCCGCCAGGTCTCCACAGCCTGTGGATCGGGGACCTCCCCGGCCCAGCCGTGCCGGGCGAACTCGCGGCGGCGGCCCTCGGTCACGGCCCGTCCCAGCTCCGGCTCCACATGGTCGGTGAAGTAGCACCAGGGCGTGCTCGCGGCCCACTCCTCGCCCATGAACAGCATCGGCGTGAACGACCCCAGCAGGAGCAGGGCGGCGCCCACCTTGAGCAGCCCCGGTGGCAGCGTGGCGCTGACGCGGTCGCCGGACGCACGGTTGCCCACCTGGTCGTGGTTCTGGAGGAACGTCACGAAGCGGTGGGCCGGTGTGCGTTCCACGTCGACCGGGCGCCCGTGCCGCCGCCCCCGGTAGGCCGACCAGCCGCCATCGTGGACGTACGCCCTGGTCAGGGCCTTGGCGAGGGTGTCGAGGGAGCCGAAGTCGCAGTAGTAGCCCTGGCGTTCCCCGGTCAGCGTGGCGTGCAGGGCGTGGTGGACGTCGTCGTCCCAGTGGGCGTCCAGCCCGTACCCGCCCGCCTCCTGCGGAGTGATGAGCCTCGGGTCGCTGAGGTCGGACTCGGCCACGAGGAACAGCGTGCGTCCCAGATGGGCCGACAGGGCGCGCACCTCGGTGGCGAGTTCCTCCAGGATGTGGACGGCGCTGTGGTCGTTGATGGCGTGGACGGCGTCCAGGCGCAGCCCGTCCACGTGGTAGTCGCGCAGCCACATGAGCGCGTTGCCTGTGACGAACGCGCGTACCTCGTCCGACCCGGCCTGGTCGAAGTTCATCGCGTCGCCCCAGGGGGTGCTGTAGGTGGTGGTGAAGTACGGCCCGAACGAGCCGAGCCTGTTACCGCTGGGGCCGAGGTGGTTGTAGACCACGTCCAGGATGACCGCGAGCCCGCGCGCATGGGCCGCGTCCACGAAACGTTTGAAGCCGTCCGGGCCGCCGTAGGGCTCGTGCGGGGCCCACAGGTGGACGCCGTCGTACCCCCAGCCGCGTTGCCCAGGGAAGGACGCGATGGGCAGCACCTCGACGGCGTCCGCTCCCAGCGCTACGAGGTGGTCGAGCCTCTCCACGGCGGCATCGAACGTCCCTTCCTGGGTGAATGTGCCCACGTGCATCTCGTACAGGACGCTGCCGGGCAGGGGACGCCCCCGCCACCCGTGGTCGGTCCAGCGGAACCGGCCGTGCTCGTACACGCGGCTGACACCATGCGCCCCGTGCGGTTGCCACGGCGAGCGCGGATCGGGCAGCACCTCATCCGACCCGTCCAGGACGAAGCCGTAGTCGGCGCCATGTCCCGCAGCCGCGACATCGGCACCCCACCAGCCGGGACGCTCCTCCAGGCTTCTCATCGCATGGCGCACCAGGGTCTCCCCTTGCCGGACGGCGACCTGCACCCGTTCGGCATTGGGCGCCCACACCTCGAACCACGTCAAGCAGAAGCCCCGTTCCCGTCGAAATCGAGGGCGTCCGGGACGAGCAACGCCACCGGGTACGTCCGCAGGACATCGGCCAAGCCCAGCAACGGCCCCTGGTGGACCTCACCCGTGAGAACGTCCCGCCACCGGGCCGCGGTGGCGTGGAGGTGGGTGTCGGCCCACCCTCCGCCTCGTTCCAGTCCTCTGGGCAGCCTCGTCGCCACCGTCAGCGCCTCGCCCCGGAGAAAGGCCACGGCGTTCGATGCCGCCTGCCCTGACGCGGCGACGCGCTCGTGGGCGCTGGCGAACCAGTCCGGACGGTGCCGGCGCAACCGGAGCGCCCGGGACGTCACCAGCAGCTTCTCGTCGTCCAGATCGCGGGGCGGCTGACCGTCGTCCAGCCGGACGAGCCGGGCGCGGCGAGCGTCGTAGTCGACCGGGCGCCGGTTGTCGGGGTCCACCATCGCCGGCCCGGTCAGCTCGCACCCCTGGTAGACGTCCGGTACGCCCGGCATCGTCAACTGCACCAGCTTCTGCCCCAGCGCGTTGACGCGGGCGTACGGCTCCAGCAGCGACACGAACCCGATCACCCGGGCGACCAGGTCCGCGTTGTTCAGGGCCCGCCGCGCGTGGCCGATGACGGCGTTCTCGTAGTCGCGGTCGGGCTCCAGCCAGGACGAGCGGGTCTTGGCCTCCCGCATCGCCTTGGTCAGGAACTCCGCCAGCCGGTCCTCGGACACCGGCCACGACCCGACGAGCGTCTGCCACAGCAGGTACTCCAGCTCGGGCTCCATCGGCGAGCCCTTCGGATCCCACCTCCGCCAGCTCTCGACGGCGGCGCGCCACTGCTCCGGCAGTTCCGCGAGGACGGCCAGGCGTGCGCGCGCGTCCTCCTGCCGCTTGGTGTCGTGCGTGGACAGGGTGGTCATGGTCCAGGGACGCACGCGGGCCATCTCCGCGCAGTACTCGTGGAACTCCTCCGGGCTCACCGAGAACCGCTCCGGGTCGCCGCCGACCTCGTTCAGCGCGATCATCCGCGACCAGCGGTAGAACGCGGTGTCCTCGCCGCCCTTGGCCGCGACGGGCGCGCAGGTCTGCTGGAACCGGACGACGAACTCGGCGGCGGCGCCGTCACCCCCGCCCTGGGGATCGTGGCCCAGCGCCAGCCGGACGATCAGGTCCAGGTCCCGGCTCAGCCGGGACGGAACCCGCTCGCGCGCCCTCCTCAGGGCCTCCTCCAGGACGTCCACGGCCTGCTGTGGCGGCGGCTCGCCCGGGACGACGTACGCCCGGTACACCGGCATGGCCGCCAGCAGCCCGACCAGCGCCTCACGGAGATCGTCGCGCCGCTCCGCGTCCTCCTCGGGGACGTCGAGGACGCGGCACAGCACCCGGTGCAACCGGGCGACCTCGGGCCGCAGCCCGTGCAGGGCCGCGTACCGGCGGCACTCGTACTCCACGCCGGTGAAGCCGCGCGGGCCCGAGGTGAACGCGGTATAGGCGTCGGTGAGGGGCTCCTCGCCCTCCGGGTCGATGAAGAGCCCGCCGACCACGCCGAGCGCGTCGTACCCGGTCGTCCCGGCGCAGCGCCAGTCGGACGGCAGCCGCTCCGCCCCCGTGGTGATCTTCTCGACCACCGTCCAGGGCGGCGGGCCCAGCTCGGACACCGCCGTGGACAGCCGCTCCAGGTAGCCCCGCGGGTCGGTGAGCCCGTCCGGGTGGTCGATCCGCAACGCGTCGATCAGCCCCTCGGCGATCAGGATGAGGATCTGGCTGTGCGTCCTGGCGAAGACCTCGGGGTCCTCCTGGCGCAGGGCGATCAGCCCGGAGATGTCGAAGAACCGCCGGTAGTTCGGCTCGCCGTCCCCCGGCAGGATGATCCGGCCGCCGCCGGCCTCCCAGTCCACGTCGAACCAGCGGGCGTACGGCGACTCGGGCCCCTCCTCGATCACCCCGGCCAGCGGGCCGTTCAGCTCCGGCGGGTCCGGGACGGCCATGTGGTTGGGCACCACGTCCACCATCACCTGGAGCCCGTGCTCGTGGAAGCGCCCCACCATCGCGCGGTAGCCGTCCAGGCCGCCCAGCTCCTCCGACACCAGGCCATGGTCGACCACGTCGTAGCCGTGCGTGGAGCCGGGCGCGGCTTGCAGGATCGGCGACAGGTAGGCATGCGACACGCCCAGGGCCTCCAGGTAGGGCGCCAGCGCCCCGGCCTCCTCGAACCCCAGGTAACGGCTGCCGTCCAGGCCGAACAGCTGGATCCGGTACGTGCCGGACGGGATGTCGGGGCCGGGCTCAGACACGGCGAAGCACCTGGACCGAACGGGACGCGACCGGCACGGCCTGGCCCGGCTTGGCCCTCGGGGAGTCCTCCTCCGTGACCGCCGGAGCGGCCGTGTCCACCGTCACCGCCCACGCCGTCCCGTACCGGGCCGGGGGCACGGTGAACTCCAGGTCGCCGTCGTGCGCGTTGAACAACAGCAGGAACGAGTCGTCCTCGATGCGGCGGCCGCGCGGATCGGGCTCGGTGATCGCGTCCCCGTTCAGGAAGATCGCGAAGGACTTGGTGAAGCCGGCCGACCAGTCGGCGTCGGTCATCTCCGCTCCGCCGGGCGCCAGCCACACCAGGTCGGGCAGCTCGGCGACGGCGCGGCGGCCGGTCCTCCCCAGGAAGAAGCGCCGTCTCCGGAACACCGGATGCTCCGCGCGCAGCCGGGCCAGCCGCTGGACGAAGCCGGGCAGCGACGCCCCGTCGCCGGGCCCGAGCCCT
>NZ_JBIMPP010000120.1:0-9323 GCF_043906805.1 Actinomadura sp. SCN-SB
TAACAAGGACCCCGAGATCATCTTCGGCCCGTACACGGAGTACGGCGGGCTGCGCTTCGCGCTGTTCCTGCTGGCCGAGTACGCGGGGATCGTGGTGCTGTGCGCGCTGACCACGGTGCTGTTCCTGGGCGGTTGGAAGGGCCCGTTCCTGGACGCCGAGCTGGGCTGGCTGTGGACGCTGCTCAAGACGTTCGCGCTGGCGTTCGTGGTGATCTGGCTGCGGGTCAGCTACCCGAGGATGCGCGAGGACCAGTTGCAGAAGCTGGCCTGGGCGTGGCTCGTGCCGCTGTCGCTGGCGCAGCTCGCGCTCACCGGCGTCCTCAAGGTCGCCCTGGCCTGACCGGAGCGCCGGGTGACCCGGCCGGACGGCCCCGGCCGGGCGCCCATCACGGCAGGAAGACGGCGTACTCCGCGATCTGGGGCAGCAGGCCCGGTGGCAGGTCGATGTCCACGGCCATCTCCTCGGCGGAGATGAAGCCGCCCTGCTCGGTGCGCCTCCGCACGATCCGGTCGATGATCTCGTCGTCCAGTCCGGGCAGCATGGCGAGCGTCGCGGGCGGGACGTGGTTGACGTCGATCAGGCCGCCGTCGTCGTAGCCGCGCGGCAGGTCGGGACGCCCGATGCGCAGCTCGTGCGCGAGCGCCGGGTCCTCGGCGACCAGCGCGCGGGCCTCCTCGCGCAGCGCCCTGCGGTACTTGGCGTACTTGATCGCGTGCTCGTTGCGGACGTTCTGCGGTGGTTCGCGGGGGAACACCGACGGCCGTACCGCGAAGGCGTGCACGCTGCCCGCGACCCACAGCATCATCATCATGATGATGCTTAGCGCGCTGAGAACGGAGCTGTCGGACAGCGCCATCAGCATCCAGGCGGCGGTGCCCGCGCCGTAGCTGCCCGCGATCGCTCCCAGGTGCAGCGAATGCCGCCGCACCGCCGCGTACAGGAACGAGAACGGAGTGCCCATCCCGAACGTCAGGAAGGGCACGAACGCCCACATGAACCCGCGCGGCTCGCCTGGCGGCGGAACGGGCGGGTGTATCGGCGGCGGAGGGACCGGCGGTGTCGGGAACGGCGGCCGCCACCCGGGCATCGAGGGCGGACGTCCCTGCGGCATGTGCGGACGCGGGTAGGGACCGGTGGGTTGCCCGGGGGCGTGGCGGTGGTGCGGCGGCGGGAATCCCGGCGGAGCGTGCTCCCGCGGACCGGACGCCCGGCGCGGCCCGGGGGCCGGGCCCGGACCGGAGTCCGTGCCGGGGCCGGGTCTCTCGTCGTCGTGGACGTCGTCGGAGACGTCCTTACGGAAGTCCTCGCGGTGCGGGCCTTCCATGTCGCGGTCCACGTGCCCTCCTCACCGATGGATGAGCGAACGGACCCGGAAGCTCATGTCCCGTTCGACGAACGCGGCACCCGTTGCGTTCCCCCCGGGCGATTCGTAGGGAATCATGTGACCCGTGGGACGGCTACCAGGAGGCGGACTGGCCAAGGGGCTCGCTGTCACGCTGCGGACGATGACACGGCGCTCCATCACCCGACAGTACCCGGAGGCGCAGCCGGATCTCCCTCCGCGCAGCAGGGGGGTGATAGCCCTCTTCGAGGAGAACTGCACGGTGTGCATGCTGTGCGCCCGTGAGTGTCCTGACTGGTGCATCTATATCGACTCGCACAAGGAGACCCTGCCCGCCGAGGGCGGCGGCCGTCCCCGGACCCGCAACGTGCTCGACCGGTTCGCGATCGACTTCGCGCTGTGCATGTACTGCGGCATCTGCATCGAGGTGTGCCCGTTCGACGCGCTGTTCTGGTCGCCGGAGTTCGAGTACGCCGAGTATGACATCGCCGAGCTGACCCACGAGCGGGACCGGCTGCGGGAGTGGATGTGGACGGTGCCGCCGCCGCAGGCGCACGAGCCCAACGCCGACCCGCCGAAGGAGCTCGCCGCCGCCGAGAAGTCCGCCGCCCGCGCGCGGCGTCGGGGCGGTGGAAGCCCATGACCGGTCAGGAGGTCGTGTTCTCGCTGCTGGGCGTGGTCGCCGTGGGCGCGGCGGTCCTGGTGGTGACGACGCGGCGGCTCGTGCACGCGGCGCTGTGGCTGGTGGTGTCGTTCGGCGCGCTGGCCGGCGGCTACCTGGTGCTGACGGCCGAGTTCGTCGCCTGGGTGCAGGTGCTGATCTACGTGGGCGCGGTCGTCGTGCTGCTGCTGTTCGGGATCATGCTGACCCGCGCCCCGATCGGCGAGTCGCGCGAGCTGGACTCCGGCGACCGCCGGGCGGCGCTGGCCGTGGCGGTGGCGACCGCGGCGGTGCTGGTGACCGTGATGGTGATGGGCTTCCGCGACGCGTACACGCCGCTGCGTGCGGGCGGCGGCTCGGCGGACGCGCTGGGAGCCGGGGTGTTCCGCACGTGGGTGCTGCCGTTCGAGGTGCTGTCGGTGCTCTTGCTGGCCTCGCTCGTCGGCGCGATCGTCCTCTCCCGTTCCGACATCGGCCCCGGCCCGGACGGGACAGGTCAGGACGAGGCGGCGCGGCCCGATTCCGGCGGTGAGGGCTGATGCATCTCGCCTACCCCCTGGTGGTCGCCGCGCTCCTGTTCTCCGTGGGCGTGTACGGCGTGCTCGCGCGGCGCAACGCGATCCTGGTCCTGATGTCGGTCGAGCTGATGCTGAACGCGGTCAACCTCAACCTGGTCGCGTTCGACGTGTGGCTGCGCGACCAAGTGCACGGAGGCCAGGTGCTGACGCTGTTCACCATCGTGATCGCGGCGGCCGAGGTCGGGCTGGGGCTGGCGATCGTGCTCCTGGTGTTCCGCAACCGCCGGACGATCGACGTGGACAGGCTGCGCTCCCTGGCCGAGGACGGCACCGCGCCGGACCCCGTACCGGACGGGCCGGAACCGCGCGGTGAGCCTGAGCCCGGCCGTGAGGAGCGCGGCGAGGCGGCGGCGTCGGCCGAGGGAGGCGTGACCCGGTGATCGCACTCGCCTCCCTGGTGATCCTGTTGCCGTTCGCGGCCGCGTTCGCCGGGATGCTGCTCGGCCCGCGCCTGTCGCGGGCGCTGCACGCACGCTCGACCGCTCCCGTGCCGGGCGGCGGCCCGCGCGTCCCGGAGAGGGAGTGGCAGGAGGCGGCGGAGACGGCCGAGCGGGCGCCGCTGCGCAACGGTCCGGCGCTGCTGGCGTGCGTGCCGATCGCCGTCGCGACCGCGTTCGCCGCCGTCGTCGCGTTCGTGGTGTGGCGTGAGCCGGGCGCCAGGCTCGGCACGCTCGCGCTGATCCCGACCGGCTCCGTCCGGATCGAGGTCGGGCTCCAGGTGGACGGCCTGGCCGCCGTGGTCGGGCTGATGGTGTGCTGCGTGGCCCTGGCCGTCCAGGTGTACTCGGTCGCCTACATGGCCAAGGACCCGCGCTACTCGTCCTACGCGGCGTTCGTGTCGCTGTTCACGGCCGCGATGCTGCTGGTGGTGTACGCGGCCGACCTGCTCCTGCTGTACGTGGGCTGGGAGGTCATGGGCGTCTGCTCGTACTTCCTGATCGGCCACCACTGGGAGGAGCGGGCCAACTCGCGCGCCGCGGTCAAGGCGTTCCTGGTGACACGGCTCGGCGACGTCGGCTTCCTGTTCGGGATCATCGTGCTCGGCCTGGGCGCGGGCACGTTCACCGTGGACGGGGTGCTCGGCCGGGTCGCGGAGCTGCCGGGCACCACCGTGACCGTCGCGGCGCTGCTGCTGCTCGCCGGGGTGGCGGGCAAGAGCGCCCAGTTCCCGCTGCACACCTGGCTGCCCGACGCGATGGCCGGTCCCACCCCGATCAGCGCGCTGATCCACGCGGCCACGATGGTCGCGGCCGGGATCTACGTCGTCGCGCGCCTGTACGGGGTGTTCCTGGACGCCCCCGCCGCGCTGACCGTCCTCGGCCTGCTCGCGGTCATCTCGATGGTGGGGTCGGCGCTGGCGGCGCTGGCCCAGGACGACATCAAGCGCGTGCTGGCGTACTCCACGGTCAGCCAGCTCGCCGTGATGGCGGCCGGGCTCGCCGCCGGGACGGGCACCGGAGCGATCTTCCATCTGCTCACCCACGGCGCGTTCAAGGCGCTGCTGTTCCTCGCCGCCGGATGCGTGATCGTCGTCGCAGGGTCGAACATGCTGCGCGACTACGGCGGCCTGCGTCGGGGCATGCCGCTGACGTTCTGGTCGATGACGGTCGGGCTGGCGGCGCTGGTGGGCGTCCCGCCGGTCAGCGGGTGGTTCAGCAAGGACTCCATCATCGAGGCGGCCCAGCGCTCCGCCCTGCACGGCGGTGAGCTGGCGGGCGCGGCGCCGGAGGGCTGGTCCGCGTACGCGCCGCTCGCGCAGGCGCCGCCGGCACCGCACCTCCCCGGGGTCGCCGCCTGGCTCCTCTACCTGGGGCTGCTGCTCACCGCGGCGCTGACCGCCGCCTACGCGACGCGCGCCTGGTTGATGACCTTCTTCGGCGAGCCGCGCGGCTCGTACGAGATCAGGGAGGCCCCGGGGCTGATGTCCTGGACGGTGGTGGCGCTCGCCGTCCCGGCCGCGATCCTCGGGTTCTTCGGCCTCGGCGCCTCCGAGCTCCGGCCGCACCTGGGCTCCGCGCTGCCGGCCTTGCTGTGCGCCGTGGCCGGTGGCGGCGTCGCGTACCTCGTCTGGAGGACGAACCCCGCGCTCGATCCGGCCCGAGCCCTCGGGCCCGCTCGCACGACGTTCGCGCGGGCCTTCTACGTGGATGAGGCGTACGCGTTCGCCATCGTCCGTCCCGTACGGGCGCTGGCGTTCACGGTGGTCACGCTGGACAGCCGGGGGATCGACGCGCTCGTCGTCGGCATCGCCCGCGGCACCCGGCGGCTCGCCGGTCCGCTGCGACTTCCGCAGAACGGCAACCCGCAGGGCTATCTCACCGGCCTGCTCGCCGGCGTCGTCGTGATCACGGCCGGGGTGGTGATCTTCCTGTGATCTTCGTGCTGATGACGGCGATCCCGCTCGCCGGGGCCCTGCTCCTGCTGCTGCCCGAGTCCCGCTTCCTGCCGGGGGACACCGCCGTCCGCCGATACGGGCTGGGCGTCTCGGGCGCGACGCTGCTGGTGGCGCTGTCGGCGGTCGCGGCGTTCGACTACGGCGCCACGTCCCGCGTCCAGCTGGAGATCGACCACGCCTGGGCGCCCGCCATCGGGCTCCGCTTCCACCTCGGCGCCGACGGCATCTCCCTGCCGCTGGTGGTGCTGACCGCGCTCCTGACCTTCCTGTGCCTGCTGCACGTCACCAAGCACCCGCCCGCGGGCGGCGGCGCGCGGCTGCTCGTGGCGCTGCTGCTGGTCCTGGAGGTCGGGCTGATCGGCACCTTCGTCGCGCTCGACCTGGTGCTGTTCTTCGTGTTCTTCGAGGTCGTCCTGATCCCGATGTACGTGGTCATCGCCCGCTGGGGAGGCCCGGGGCGCCGCGCCGCCGCGTCCAAGTTCCTCTTCTACACGCTGCTCGGTTCCGGCCTGCTGCTCGCCGGGATGCTGCTGGTCGCGGTGAACGTGGGCACCCTCGACATGACCGAACTGGCCCGGCTCCAGGGCGAAGGCGCCACGCGCGGCGTCCAGATCACCGCGTTCCTGCTGATGGTGGTGGGGTTCGGCGTCAAGGCGCCGATGTGGCCGCTGCACACCTGGCTGCCGGACGCGCACACCGAGGCCCCGACCGTCGGCTCGGTGCTGCTCGCCGGGGTACTGCTGAAGATGGGCACCTACGGCCTGGTCCGCGTGGCGCTGCCCGCCGCGCCCGAGGGAGCCGAGTACTGGGCGCCCTGGCTGGGACTGCTCGCCGTCGCCGGGATCGTGTACGGCGCGCTGGCCTGCCTCGCCCAGCGCGAGCTCAAGCGGATGATCGCGTTCTCGTCGGTCGGGCACATGGGCTTCGTGCTGCTGGGCATCGCCACCCTCACCCCGGTCGGGATCAACGCCGCGCTGTTCGGCAACATCG
Source organism: Actinomadura sp. SCN-SB (assembly GCF_043906805.1). Taxonomy (NCBI): domain Bacteria; kingdom Bacillati; phylum Actinomycetota; class Actinomycetes; order Streptosporangiales; family Thermomonosporaceae; genus Actinomadura; species Actinomadura sp. SCN-SB. The sequence goes on from NZ_JBIMPP010000120.1 coordinate 5,968, forward strand.
CGCACGGGCTCATCACCGGCCTGCTGTTCTTCCTGGCCGGTGCGATCAAGGACCGGTACGGCACGGGCGACCTGGACGCGCTCGGCGGCGGCATGCTGGGCGCCGCGCCGAGGCTCGCCTCGTTCCTGACCTTCGCGTCCGTGGCAAGCCTTGGCCTTCCGGGGCTCGCCGGGTTCTGGGGCGAGATGCTCGCGCTCGTCGGCGCGTACCGTCCGCACGCCGCGCTGCCCCGCGAGACGTTCGTGACCTTCATGGTCGTGGGCGGGCTCGGCGCGGTGCTGACCGCGGCCTACTTCCTCCGCCTGCTCGCCAAGATCACACATGGCCGTCCCGTGGAGGCACCGGCTGGGGCTTCCGCGGGGGCCTCCGCGCGCGGGCCGGTGGCGGCGATCTCGGCGTACGAGTACGCGTCCTGGGTCCCGCTGATCGTGCTGACGCTGCTGGTCGGCCTGTGGCCCAAGACCCTGCTGGACGTGACGACGGCGCCGGTGCGCGCGCTGCTGGGAGGCGGCTGATGCGCGCGCGTTCCGTGCGCGGGAAGGGCTCGGCATGATCCAGGGCATCGACTACGCGGCGATCGCGCCCCCGCTGATCGTGGTCCTGGCCGCGATCGCGCTGCTGCTCGCCGACGCCTTCGACGTCCCCCGCCGCGTCCTCGGCGCGGTGTCGGGCGGCGCCCTCGCGGCGGCGCTGATCGCCGTGATCGCGCTCGCGTCCGGCGGCCGACGCGCCACCTTCTGCCTGCCCGGCGGCCTGCGCGGGAACGGCCCCCCGTCCTGCTCCTACGTCGCCGACGACTTCACGCTGCTGTTCCAGGGCGTGGTGCTGGCCGCCGCCGTGGTCGTCGTGCTGCTATCGCTGCGCGAGATCGCGGACGCGCGGATGCCCGCGGGCGAGTACCACTTCCTGCTGCTGGCCGCGATCACCGGCGCCCTCGTCCTGGTGGCGGCCCGCGACCTGATCCTGCTCGTGGTGGCGCTGGAGACGCTGTCGCTGCCGGTCTTCGCGCTGGTCGCGCTGCGCCGGTACGACGGCGTCGCGTCCGAGGCGGCCGTCAAGCTCTTCCTGGTCTCGGTGGTGTCCGCCGCGATCATGCTGTTCGGGATCAGCATGGTGTACGGGGCCACCGGCGCCATGCACCTCGACCGGATCGCGCCCGCCCTGCAACGGCTGCCCGACCACCTCTCCCCGGTGGCCGGCGTCGGAGTCGTGCTGGTGCTGGCCGGGTTCGCGTTCAAGGTCGCGGCCGTCCCGTTCCACTTCTGGGCGCCCGACGTGTACCAGGGCGCGCCGCCGCCCGTCGCGGCGTTCCTGTCCGTGGTGTCCAAGGCCGCGGGCTTCGCCGGGCTGACGATCGTCCTGGCGCTGGGCTTCCCCGCGTACGGCCACGTGTGGGGCCCGGTGGTCGCGGTGCTGGCGGCGGTCACGATGACCCTCGGCAACCTGCTCGCGCTCCGGCAGCGCACCGCGATCCGGCTGCTGGCCTGGTCGTCCATCGCGCAGTCCGGCTACATGCTCGCGCCGCTGGCGGTCGGGACACGGCGGCTCCCCGAGGCGGTCGCCGCCACCATCGCCTACGTCGCCCTTTACGCCGTGATGAACCTCGGTGCCTTCGCCGTCGTCATCGGCTACGGCGCGCGCGGGAAGCGCTTCGCCGCCCTGGACGACTTCCGCGGCCTGGCCCGGACGCGCCCGGCGGCCGGGGCGGCGCTCGCGTTCTTCCTGATCTGCCTGGCCGGGCTGCCGCCGGGCGTCATGGGGCTGTTCGCGAAGGTCGTGGTGTTCCGCGCGACCGTGGCCGGCGGGGTCACCTGGCTGGCCGTCGTCATGGCCGTCAACACGGTGATCGGGCTGTACTACTACCTTGCCTGGGCCGCCCGCCTGTTCGCCGCGCCCGCCGAGCGTCCCTCCGAACCCGTACCCGGGCCCGCCGAACCCGGCCCGGCGGTACGGGCCGCCGTCGCCGCCACCGCGGCCGGCGCGCTCGTCCTCACCGTGGCGCCCCAGCTCGTTCTCCAGGCCGTGACGGCGGCGTCCTAGCGGGGGCCCGGCGCCCGCGCAAGGTCGTCGCGACCAGGCCGGGAGTGGGAACGTTTCGGCTGGTCATCCCGTTGGACCGGATAGTGGCACAACGGGGAGGCAGAACGACCGTGCGGCTCAACGGCGTCAAGACGGCGGCACTGATCGGCGTCCTGTCGGCACTGATGCTCACCGCGGGCTGGGCCCTGGGCGGCCGGGCGGGACTGGCGATCGCCCTGATCATCGCGCTCGGCACCAACGGCTTCGCGTACTTCTTCAGCGACCGGATCGCGCTGCGCTCGATGCGCGCCCACCCGGTCAGCGAGGTCGAGGCGCCGATGCTCTACCGGATCGTCCGGGAGCTGGCGACCTCCGCCAGGCAGCCCATGCCCCGGCTGTACGTGTCGGAGACCATGCAGCCCAACGCGTTCGCCACCGGCCGCAACCCGCGCAACGCCGCCGTCTGCTGCACGCGCGGCATCCTGCGCATCCTGGACGAGCGCGAACTGCGCGCCGTCCTCGGCCACGAGCTGTCGCACGTCTACAACCGCGACATCCTCATCTCCTCCGTGGCCGCCGCGATCGCGACGGTGATCACCTACCTGTCCTATCTGGCGATCTTCCTGCCGGTGGGGCGCGGCGACGACGACGAGGGCCCCGGAATACTGGGCGCCCTGCTGATGCTGCTCCTGGGCCCGGTGGCGGCGACGGTCGTCCAGCTGGCGATCAGCCGTACCCGCGAGTACCAGGCCGACCTGTCCGGCGCCACCCTCACCGGCGACCCGCTGGCCCTCGCCTCCGCCCTGCGCAAGATCGAGGCCGGGACGCGCGCGATGCCGCTGCCCCAGGACCCGGAGCTGGCCACCACCAGCTCCCTGATGATCTCCAACCCGTTCCAGGGCTTCGGCATCGGCCGGCTGTTCTCCACCCACCCGCCCATCGAGGAGCGCATCGCCCGCCTGGAACGCCTGGCCGGGCGCTCCTAGACGTCAGGGCAGGGTGAGCACGACCGGCCCGTCAGCGGTGACGGCGACGCTGTGCTCGAAATGGGCGGCGCGGCTGCCGTCCGCCGTGGCGATGGACCAGCCGTCCCGGAGCAGCACCGCGTCATCGTGCCCGCCCTCGTGGAACATCGGCTCGATCGCGATCGTCAGGCCCTCCCTCAGGACCGGACCGTGCCCGGGGCGTCCCCTGTTGGGCACGTCCGGATCCTCGTGCATCGCCGTACCGATGCCGTGGCCGCTGCAACCCGCCAAGATGCCGTAGCCGTTCTCACGGGCCGTCCGCTCCACCGCATGGCCGATGTCACCCATCCGGGCACCGGGAACGGCCGCCTC
>NZ_JBIMPP010000121.1:0-9281 GCF_043906805.1 Actinomadura sp. SCN-SB
GCCGTAGGCACCGCCAATAAACAGGAGGGCGCCCAGCGCCCGACGCCGTAGGCACCGCCAATGAACACAGCGCCTGCAACAAGTACTTCTTTTCAGCCTCCCGCGGTGGCTACTGTGATGCCGGCTTCGTCGAAGGACTTCTTGACGCGTTCGCGGAGTTCGCGGGAGACGTCGGCTTGTCTGCCGGGGGCGGTCTTGAGGACGACGCGGACGATCAGGGCGTCTCCTGTGAGGGCTTGGACGCCCCAGACGGAGGGGTCTTCGAGGATGAGGTCCTGCCATTCTCCGGCGGCGGCCATCTCGTCGGCGGTCTTCTGGAGGATCTCTTTGACCTTCTCGACGTCTTCGTGGATGTCGACGGGGACGTCCAGGACGGCTCGGCCCCAGTTCTGGGATTCGTTGCCGACGTGTTTGATCTCGCCGTTGGGCACGTACCAGACGACGCCGTTGACGTCGCGCATGCGGGTGACGCGGAGGGTGACGGCCTCGACGGTGCCTTTGGCGCTGCCGACGTCGATGACGTCGCCGACGCCGAACTGGTCTTCGAGGAGCATGAACAGGCCGGCGAGGAAGTCTTTGACGATGTTCTGCGCGCCGAAGCCGACGGCCATGCCGATCACCGTGGCGCTGGCGAGGACGGGTGCGAGGTTGAGTCCGAGCTGGCCGAGGATGCTGAAGAACGCCATCCCCATGATCACGATGGAGGCGATGCTGCGCAGCACGGAGCCCATGGTCCTGGCCCGTTGGGCGCGGCGCTGGTTGAGCAGGACGGGGCTGCCGTCGAAGACGGTGCGGCTGCGTTCGCGGACGCGCTCGGACATGGTGCTCTCGGCCATCCGCAGCGTGATCCGGCTGATCATGCGGTGCGCCGCGGCCCGGGCGATCATGGCGATCACCAGGATCACGATGATCCAGAAGAGGGCGGTGAGCGGCCGGTCGAGCCAGTTCCGGAAGAAGCCGGTGAACTCGGGGTTGTGCGAGACGTTCCACACCACCCGGCAGGCCACGCTGGGCTCCCGGGAGCGGCACGCGACCTCTGGCGTGCCGTCCTGCACCCAGGGCATACCGTTGGCGCCCGCCATGGCGGGCACGACGGACGCGAGGCTGAGTGACATGTGGAAGCCCTCCCCGGCCGGCTGGATGGTCGCGCCGGCTCGTCGTCGAGGTCCGGCGGTACGAGCCGATCGTAGGGGACGGTGCCGAGCGGTTCGTTGCCGGAACGAGCCGGGCCGCCTGGCCGGGGAGGGTTGGTTTTCCTGTCCGCGGGGTCAGCGGAGGGTGTGAGGGACGCGGACCCCGCGGACGGGGGGTCACCGGGGCGAGCCCGTGGGCTCTCCTTGTGACCGTGGGAACGTCCGGGGAGGACGTTCGTCAAGCGGGGTGGCCTGCCCGTGTCCCGGACCCCGAGCAACCGGCCTCCGGCGGCTCGCCTGGCCCCGGCCTGGATGGGAAGGGGCCGGGACGGGACGAGGTGAGCCGGGGCCGCCCGGGCACACGGGCAGGACATCTCGGGCCGGCTCCCCGGTCCCGCCGGCCGGGAGTGCGGCCCGGCCGGCGGGTTCGGGTGGCCGGCGAACGTGTCCCGCGGGGGCGTCGGCTGCCGCGCCGTTCCGGCCGCGACCCCGCGGGACACGTCCGGCTTCAGGGAGGGCGCGGGCCGCTCGCCGACCGCTGCGGCGAGCGGGCCCGCGGCCCCTCGGGTGCGGGACGCGGCCCGTCCGGACCGGTGCCCAGAAGGTCGCCGTGCGGCGACTCCAGGGTCTCCAGGGGTTGCAGGACGCGGGCCAGTTTGACGGCGGCGCCGCCGGGGTCGTCCACCCGGTGCAGTCGCTCGCCCCAGGACCACCAGTAGTAGTGGACGTGGGTCTCGGGCGCGGGGGCGCAGGTGACGTCCTCGGCGAGGCTGGCCGCCTCTGGGTTGACCACCCGGAGGAACGCGGGCCCCGAGCGCGTCCGCACGACCCGGGCGACCAGTCCCCAGGTGTCGAGCTCGTGCTCGAGTTCTTCCAGGTAGCCGGTACGCCTGTCGGTGACCACCCGTGCACCCCTTCCGTCCGTCGCGCCGCGGCGGGCCATGCCGCGCGGCGATGCCGCCGTTCCCCGGCCGGACCGCGGCGGTCGCCGCGGCCCTCCGGCCGTCGTGCGACGGGCCGTGGCCGCCGTCGCGGTGGCCGCTCCGGCGGGGTCCGCCCGCTCGATCCGGCCGTCCGGCCGCATCCGCGATCGAACCTTACGGATCCGTGCCGTTACTCGCGGCGAGAATTGCAACTCTCACACGATCGGTCAAGGGGACCTCTCCGGGACCGGGATACGTTTCTCACGTTCGGGGAGGAGAATCGGTCCACCCTGGAGGAAGAATCTCTACCCGAGGAGCACGGGGTGCTCCCGGAGGCCCCGCGATTCCGGCGAACCGCTTGGCTGGCCGCGCGCACGGAGTTACGCTTCGTGCGCACCACGTAATCTGCTCGTGGTCATCCGTAATACCGGTCACCGTGACTGAAGGCGGCGGGCTTCCCTCCGTTTCCGGACCTCACGGTGAGGGAGGCCGGGAAAAAGATGTCGGACACCCCCCGGAAAGAAACGGACATAGCGCGTCAAATACGTGCACGCGGTCTGGCGCAAGGGCGCGGTCCGGTGGAGATCGCGGAGGAAATCCACGATCAATGCGGGCCGCTGTTCGGCACCAGCCGCGTCAAGGCGCACCGGCTTTCGCACGGCGTGGCGCTCTCCGACATCGTGGCGCAGGTGAAGGCCCTGTACGAGGTCGACGGCAAGCCCCAGCCCCGGCTCGGCGAGACGCTGCTGTCGGCGTACGAGAGCGGCTACAAACGGCCGGGCCCGGAGTACCTGCACTACCTCTGCGTCGTCTACCGGGTGGAGCCCGACGAGCTCGGCTACCAGAGCTCGTGCATCTGCGGCCAGAAGCACCGGACGCGCGCGTCCGACCTGACGGGGTCCGCCGCGCGGCACCCGGGCGATCTGGTTACGCGGGCACCCGGATACGTGTCCGAGCCTTCGCCGGACCGCCTGCCGGGGCGGCCGGCCATGCCGGTGCACGACCCTCCGCTGGTGGGGACGGTCGTGTCCGGTCCCGGCGACCGGCCCGTGTTTTCCGTCAGCAGACCTGGGGGTGCCGACCGCGCCGGGTCCCCCTCCATCGATGTGGGAGAGGAGGACGTCGTGCTCCGCAGAACCCTTCTTCAACTCCTGGCCGGGGCGGGCGTGGCGCTCGACGGCCAGTTCCTTGGGGCCGTGGACAACTTGCGACGCAAGATGGACGACACGCTGGTGCGGGCCACCGTCTCGCCGACCATGCTCGACCAGTGGGAGGAGACCACGCTCGGCTACGGCCGGCAGTACCAGGCGACGCCGTCGCTCCGGATGCTGTGCGACGTGCTGCTGGACTTCAGCGAGGTCCGCCGGATGTGCGACCGCAGGCAGCCCGTGGAGCTCCAGGAACGGCTGTGCCGGCTGGCCGCGCAGCTGTCCGGGCTGTCCGGGCTCATCATGATCAATCTGGGGGATCATCGGCTGGCCCGCTCGTTCTTCCGCACCGCGCGTACCGCCGCGGACGAGACCGGCGACCGCCAGCTGCGGGCCTGGGTGACGGTACGCGAGTCGCTGGTGCCCATGTACTACGGCGACCCGCGCGAGGCGCTGCACCTGGCACGCAAGGCACAGGACCTGGCCGGTCGCAGCCCCGGCGTCGCGGCCGCCATGGCACCCGCGGTGGAGGCGCGCGCGCTCGGCATGCTGGCGCTGCGCGGCCGTTCCGACGCCGCCCCGAGCGCCCGCCGCGCCCTGGTACGCGGGCGGGCGGTGTTCGAGCAGCTGTCCGCCGAGCAGGCCGGTGACCTGGCGTTCGGGTTCACCGACCGGCAGATGGCCTTCTACGAGGGCGACACGTTCACCAACCTCGGTGACCACAAGCACGGCGACGAGGTGCTGAGCCGCGCCCTGACCCTCTACTCGCCGACCGACCGGGTGGACCGCACCCTGGTCAGGCTGGACCGGGCGACCTGCCAGTTGCACGCGGGCAACCCCGAGGGGGCGTTGCAGGCGGGCCGGGACGCGATCCTCGACCTGCCGGCCGAGCATCGTTCCGACATCCTCGTCCACCGCGCCCGGCAGATCGGCGCGGCCGTCAACGCCAAGTTCGGCCAGATACCGGAGCTGGCGGAGTTCTACGAGGCGCTGTCCGGTCCCCGGGTGAAGAGCCCCACCAGCGGTCCGGCGCCCACCCCCGCGGTCGATCCCTCCGAGCAAGTCTGACCGCCATGGAACCGCGTGACGGCGTCCCCACGAACGACGGCGCCGCTGATGACATGGGCGGCAGGCGTGCCACGGCCGTGGTCCGGCTCCGGGTGGAGCCGCCCGTGTGGACGTACGGTGCCCTGTGGCTGCGCCGCTACCGTTCCGACGACCACGCCACCGTCCTGGAGCTGCATCGCGAGGGTCTGGCCCAGGTGGGGCTGCGTCCCGGCGACGGCGTCTACTACGATCACGACTTCTTCCGCATGGAGGACATCTACCTCCGCAACGACGGCGAGTTCATCGTCGGCGAACTGGACGGGCGGATCGTCGCCATGGGCGGCCTGCGCCGCGCCGACCTGGTCCCGGCGGGCCGCGACCGCGCCCTGGGCGGCTATGTCCTGGGCGGGCCCGCCCTCGACGCGGTGGAGATGGTCCGCCTGCGCGTCCACCCGGGCGTGCAGCGCCGCGGCTACGGGTCCGCCGTGGTCAGGGCGCTGGAACAGCGCGCCGCCGAGCTCGGCTACCGCGTGCTGCGCGCCGACACCACCGAGTTGCAGCAGTCGGCCCTGCGCCTGTACCACCGCTTCGGCTGGACGGAGGTGCGCAGGGAGCAGATCGGGGGGATCGTCAACGTCTACCTGGAGAAGCCTCTCGTCTAGGCGTCGGGCTTGCGGGCCCCGACCAGTTGCATGGCCGGGTACCTGCGCTGCCTGATCTGTGTGAGGCCGCGGCCGTCCAGAAAGCGGGTGATCTCGCGATCGCCGAACAGCCGCAGGCCGACGAGACGGTGCAGGGCGCCGCCGGCCGTGCGGGTGAGCGGCACGGACGGGCGGCGGCTGGTGAGGATCGCGATCCGCCCGCCGGGCCGCAGCACCCGGATCATCGAGTCGAGGGCGCCCCACGGGTCGTCGAACAGGTAGAGGGCGCCGAAGCAGGACACCGCGTCGAACGTCCCGTCCCGGAACGGCAGGTCGGTCGCGTCGCCGCGGACGAACCCGACCTGCGGCATCGAGGTGTCGGCGGCGGCCCGCGCGAGCATCCCGGCGGCGACGTCCAGGCCCACCACCAGCCCGCCCTTCTCGTCCACGCCGGACGCCAGCGCGCGGGTGACGTTGCCCGGACCGCACGCCACGTCCAGCACGACCGCGTCCGGGGGCGGCGACCGGTCCAGGGCGAGCCAGGAACGCGCCAGCGCGTGCTCCTCGCCGGTGTCGGGGCCGACCGGCCAGCCCTTCATGAGGTTGAAGCCGATGGGCCGCCAGATCCGCTCGTAGATCCGCGGGAGGAACGCCGACTCCATCAACCGCTGCGCCGGGGTGTCGGTGGCGGGCCTCTCGGGCGGGAGAAGGTCGAGGTACGAGGCCGACCCGTCCTGCTCGGGAGGGGGCTCGGCGAGCAGGCGCAGGATCCTCTCCCGCGCCGTGTCGCCGAGCCGCGGAGCGGGCCTCACAGGTCCAGCCCCGTCTGGGACGCCAGGAACGACAGCGTGTCGGTCATCAACCCCACCGAACGGCTCACCGAACGGGCGTCGTGACCGACCTCCGACTCGTTGCGCAGCAGGATCGGCGCGTCCCCCGACGTCGCGTGCTGCAACGCGGCGCACATCTTGCGGGCGTGCATCGGGTCCACCCTCGTGTCGCTGTCGAAGATCGTGAACAGGGTCGCGGGGTAGGGGACGCCCTTGCGGACGTGATGGTACGGCGAGTAGGAGAGCAGCCAGCCGAACTCCTCCGGGTCGTCGGCCGTCCCGTACTCGTCGTTCCAGGTGCGGCCGAGACCGAACCGCTCGTACCGGACCATGTCCAGCAGCGGCGCCGAGCACACCACCGCCCTGTACAGGTCGGGACGCTGGGTGAGCGCCGCGCCCACCAGCAGCCCGCCGTTGGAGCCGCCCGAGATGGCCAGCCGGTCGGACGTGGTCACCCCGTCGGCGATGAGCTTCTCCGCGGCGGCGTGGAAGTCGTCGAAGACGTTCTGCTTGCGGTCGCGCATGCCCGCGCGATGCCACTCCTCGCCCTCCTCCGAACCCCCGCGCAGGTTGGCGATGGCGTAGACGCCGCCCGCCTCCACCCAGGCCAGGATGCTCGCCGAGTACGCGGGGGTGAGCGAAATGTTGAAACCCCCGTACCCGTACAGGATCGTCGGCTTCGGCCCCTCCGCCGCCGCCCCGGGACGGGAGATCACCAGCATCCGCACCTCCGTCCCGTCCAGCGACGCGTAGGTGACCTGCCGCGACTCGATCTCCGGCAGCTCCACCGTGCCCGGAGCGGACGCCCACACGTCCACCTCTCCGGTGCGCGCGTCGTACCGCAGCACCCCCGTGGGCGTGACGTTGTCGGTGTAGGCGAACCACGCCTCGTGGCCGCCCTCGGGCCGCTCGACGATCCCGCCGATCGTTCCGAGGCCCGGCATCGGCACCGTCCCCGTCCGCTCGCCGGTGGCCAGATCGTGCACGGTGATCTCGTTGACCGCGTGCCGCCGCCACGCGGCCAGCAGCACGGGGCGTTCCAGCTCGGAACCGTCCAGGATCGCGTAGTCGGTCAGGACCGCCGTGTCGTCCTGCGGGATCAGCTCCCGCCAGTTCTCGTACGCGGGATCGGCGGGATCGGTCACGCACAGCCGGGAACGCGGCGCGTCCCGGTCGGTGAAGAGGTACGCGCGGCCGTCCCTCCCCACATGCAGGCTGGTCTCGGCGTCCACCCCCTCCTGGACGGGGCGCAGCGCCGGACGTTCCAGCCCGCCCGGAGCGGTCAGGTCGGCGATCCACAGGTCGTTGCGCGGCGCCGTCCCCTCGGACGCCGAGATGGTCAGCCAGCGGCCGTCCCGGCTGACCCCCGCACCGTAATAGGTGGTCTTCTCCCGGCCCTCGCCGAAGATCAGGACGTCGTCGGTCTCCGGATCGGTGCCCACCCGGTGAAGGTAGACGCGGCGGTGGTACTGCTCCTCGCCGTCCGGGACCGCCTCCGGCGGCAGCCGCCGCACGTAGTAGAACGCCTCGCCGCCCGGCAGCCACGCCACCGACCCGTACCGGCACCGGTCGATCGGACCCTCCACCCGCTCGCCGGTCGCCACGTCCATCACGTACAGGACGGACTCCTCGTCCCCGCCCTTGGAGATCTTGTACGCCAGCAGCCGCCCCTCCTTGTCCGGCTGCCACAGATCGAGGGTGGTGGTGCCCTCCGGGTCCAGCTCCATCGGGTCGATCAGGACGCGTTCCGCGTCGTCGCCCGGCTCCACCGTGTAGAGCACCGGATGCTCCTGGCCGGCGGCGCGCCGCGTGAAGAAGCGCCGCCCGCCGCGCCACACCGGCGAGCCGACGCTGCCCGCGCCGAGCAACTCCGTCAGCCGTTCCCTGAGCCCGTCACGGCCGGGCAGCCCGTCGACGATCGAATGGAACAGCTCGTCCTGCGCGGCCAGCCACTCCTCGGTGGCGGCGTCCCCACGGTCCTCCAGCCACCGGTACGGGTCGGCGACCCGGTGTCCGTGGATGTCCTCGACGATGTCCTGGCGCTGCGCGGGCGGGTACGGCGGTCGGCTCATGACCTGCACCTTATGCGGCCGGGGCGCTCCATGCGGATCCGTCCGGGAATGCCGGGAAAAGGGCCTGCCGACATCCGGCCCGACCACGTGTCGGACGGTGAATGCGCAGGTCATCTCCGGTAGAAGAGAAACCGATCGTCATCGGGGGTTGATCAAATGAAGGTCCATCTCGCCGGGCGCCGTCCGCTCGCCCACCTGGCCGCCGCGGCCGTCGCCCTGCCACTGCTGGCCGCCCAGCCCGCACACGCCGCCGCGGCCGCCCGCGTGGAGTTCGCCTACACCTCTCCGCGCGTCACCGCGTCAGGGGAACGCACCATCTGGGGCTGGACGATCCGCAACACCGGAGACCGCACCGCCTACCGGGTCGTCCTCACCCACGAACTCGCCCCCAAGCTGAGGATCGCCTCCCTCACCTCGCCCTGCGTCATCGTCCAGGGCGGCGCGATCCGATGCGAGTACGCGACGCTGCGGCCAGGCGAACGCAGGACCGGCGCGCTCACCGCCATCGTCCCGCGCCACCTCCACGGCAAGGTCCAAATCAAGGGCCACGCCACCTGGTGGCAGCGGCCGCACACCCACTGAGACCACGTAAAGGCCGTTACAGCGAGAGACAAAGCACTTACCATCCGTGGTGTAAGCAGCGCGTGGCGTTCGATCTGAAGAGCTTGTGGGGATTAATGGGGTAGCGGTCGGCCTTCTCACGCGCCACACTGATTTGGGGTCCGTTCACCCCTGGGGAGGTCCTCATGGCGGGTTCACAGGTGCCGGAGACAATACTCGGGCCTCGGTGTGAGGCGCGCACGAGCGCGTCCGCCGAGGCGACACAGAACCCGATGGAGGGCCTCCGATGAGACAGGTCCTCCTTCTCAACGCGACCTACGAACCACTCACCACGCTCCCACTCCGGCGGGCCGTCTGCCTCGTCCTCCGAGAGAAGGCCGAGGTCGTCCACACCGACACCTCCGGCGCCGTCCTCCACTCGGCCACCATGTCCATCGAGGTCCCCTCGGTGATCAGGCTCCGCCGCTACGTCCGGATCCCCTTCCGCACCCGCGTCCCCCTCACCCGGGCCGCCCTCATGCGCCGCGACAACTTCCGCTGCGCCTACTGCGGCCACCGCGCCGAGACCATCGACCACGTCCAGCCCCGAAGCCGCGGCGGCAAACACGTCTGGGAGAACTGCGTCGCGTCCTGCATGACCTGCAACCACCGCAAGGCCGACCGCCTCCTCGAAGAGATCGGCTGGACCCTCAAAGTCACCCCAGGCGTCCCCCGAGGCGCCCACTGGCGCCTCATAGGAATCATCCACGACGGCGACCCCCAATGGGCCCCCTACGTAGCGGCGTAGTGTCTATTGGCGGTGCCTACGGCGTCGGGCGCTGGGGCGCCCTCCTGTTTATTGGCGGTGCCTACGGCGTCGGGCGCTGGGCGCCCTTCTGTTTATTGGCGGTGCCTGCGGCGTCGGGCGCTGGGCGCCCTCCTGTTTA
>NZ_JBIMPP010000122.1:0-9263 GCF_043906805.1 Actinomadura sp. SCN-SB
GGGGACCACCCCAGGAGGGACAGAGCATGAGCGGCACGGTGTGGGTGGTGGCGGGGCCGCCGGGGTCCGGGAAGACGACCGTGGCCGGGCTGCTGCTGGAGCGGCTGCGCCCCGCGCCCGCGCTGCTGGACAAGGACACCATGTACGGCTCGTTCGTCGCCGCCGTTCTGGAGGCCCATGGCCGCGACCCGGGTGAGCGGGAGGGCCCGTGGTACGACGAGCACGTCAAGCGCCACGAGTACGCGGGCATGACCGCCACGGCGCGGGAGGTCCGCGCCAACGGGTGCCCGGTCCTGCTGACCGGCCCGTTCACCACGCAGATCCGTTCACCGCGGCGCTGGCGGGAATGGGTGGACGAGCTGGGCGGGCCGCGGGTGAGCCTCGTCTGGATCCGTAGCGACCCCGAGACGCTGCGGCACCGGCTGTCGGAGCGCGGCTCGCCACGCGACACCGGCAAGCTCGCCGCCTTCGGCGCCTTCGTCGAGCGGATGCGCCCGGAGGAGCCGCCGCCCGTCCCGCACATCCCGATCGACAACCGCCTCGCCGCGCCCGTTTCCCTGGACGAGCAGATCGCCGCGAACGTGCTCAGTACGACTTGGGAAGACCCAGGGAGTGCTGGGCCACGAAGTTGAGGATCATCTCGCGGCTGACCGGCGCGATGCGCAGCAGCCGCACCACCCCGGCGAGCATCCCGACCCCGTACTCGGTGGTGAGGCCGTTGCCGCCGTGGGTCTGGATGGCCTGGTCGACGCAGTGGACGGCGGCCTCGGCGGTGGCGTACTTGGCCATGTTCGCGGCCTCCCCGGCCCCCATGTCGTCGCCCTGGTCGTACAGCCAGGCGGCCTTCTGCGTCATCAGCCGGGCCAGCTCCAGCTCGATCTTGGCGGCGGCCAGGGGGTGCGCCAGGCCCTGGTGCGCGCCGATCGGCGTCCTGAACACCTGCCGGTCCCTGGCATAGGCGGTGGCCCGCTCCAGCGCCAGCCGCCCGATGCCCGCGCCCATCGCCGACGCCATGATCCGCTCGGGGTTGAGCCCGGCGAACAACTGGAGCATCCCGCCGTCCTCGTCCCCGACCAGCGCCTCGTACGGGAGCCGCACCTCGTCCAGGTGGCAGGTGAACTGCTTCTCCGGCGACAGGAACTCCATCGCGATCGGCGCGCGGGTGAAGCCGGGCGCGTCCACCGGGACGATGAACAGCGAGGGCCGCAGGTTGCCCTCCCGGTCGTGCGTGCGGGCGACGACCATGACGGCGTCCGCCTCGTCCACTCCCGAGATGAACGTCTTCTGGCCGGTCAGCACCCAGCCGTCGCCGTCCCGGCGGGCGGTGGTGGTGATGCGGTGCGTGTTGGACCCCGCGTCCGGCTCGGTGATCGCGAACGCCATGGTCACCGAGCCGTCGGCGAACCCCGGCAGCCACCGCGCGCGCTGGTCCTCGGTGCCGGACCTGGCGATGATCGTGGCGCAGATCGCCGGGGAGACCACCATGAGCAGCAGGGGGCATCCGGCCGCCGCCAGTTCCTCGGCCACCGCCGCGAGGTCGCCGATGCCGCCGCCTCCGCCGCCGTACTGCTCCGGGACGTTGACGCCCAGGTAGCCGAGCCGTCCCGCCTCCTCCCACAGCTCACGGGTCTTCTGCCCGGACCTGGCCTTCTCGACGTAGTAGGAGGAGCCGTACTTGGCTCCCAGGTCCGCGACGGCGGCGCGCAGGGCCCGCCGCTCGTCGCTCTCGACGAAGCTCATCGGGGATTCCCTTCGGGCGAGGGGTCCTGGGCAGGGGTGATCACGGCGAGCACCGCGCCCGCCTCGACCTGGCGGCCCTCCGCGGCGTTCAGCTCGGTGACCGTCCCGGCGGCGGGGGCGGTGATGCGGTGCTCCATCTTCATCGCCTCCAGGACGACCAGGGTCTGGCCTTCGGTGACCTCGGCGCCCGCCTCGGTCTCGACCCGGACCACCGTGCCGGGCATGGGCGCCAGCAGCGACCCGGGGGCGACCAGGTCGCTGGGGTCGGCGAAACGGGGACGTGCGCGCAACGCCACAGGCCCGAGCGCGGAGTCGACGTACACCTCGCCCGTGCCGAGGCTCTCACGGGATCGCTCGTCGCGGACGGCGCGTACCGCGAAGGCGTACCGGACGCCGGCCGCGTCGAGCGTGACGGCGTCGGCGCGGGCGCTGACGAGCGCGACGTCCTCGTGCCCTTCGGCGAGCAGGGCACCGTCCCGGGCGAGACGGTAGGCGACCTCGATCACCGTCCCGTCCGCCGTCTCGTACGCCTTGCGCTGCGGCTGGGACGGAAGGTTCCGCCAGCCCGGCGGGAGCCCGCCGAGGACGGGCGCGGCGGACCGGTTGGCCTCCGCGTCCGCCAGCGCGGCGGCGAGCGCCGACAGCCGCACCCCGTCCGCGTCGGCGAGGGGGGCCGCCAGGACGTCCGGCCCGATCTCGTCCAGATAGCCGGTCGTGGCGCCACCGCCCAGGAAGACCGGCTCGGAGAGGACGCGCACCAGCAGGTCCCGGTTGGTGGTGACACCGTGGAGGCGCGCACCGGCGAGCGCGGCCCGCAGGCGGCGCGCGGCGGCGGCGCGTGTGGGGCCCCAGGCGATCAGCTTGGCCAGCATCGGGTCGTAGTGGACGCCGACCTCCGCGCCGCCGCCGACCCCGGCGTCCAGTCGCAGCCCGTACCGGGACGGCGCCTCGAACTCGGCGTCCACGTCCGGGACCTCGAAGGTGTGCAGCGTGCCGGCGGCGGGGCGCCAGCCGGCGGCCGGGTCCTCGGCGTACAGGCGCGCCTCGATCGCGTGCCCGCGCGGGCGCGGCGGCTCGGCCGCCAGCCGCGCCCCCTCGGCGATCTCGATCTGCGACCGGACCAGGTCCAGCCCGTACACGCACTCGGTCACCGGGTGCTCCACCTGGAGGCGCGTGTTGACCTCCAGGAAGAAGAACCGCTTCCCGTCGCCGTCCAGCAGGAACTCGACCGTGCCCGCGCCGGTGTACCCGATGGCGCGCGCCGCGTCCGCCGCCGCACGGCACAGCTCGGCGCGCACCGTGTCACCCACCGCCGGGGACGGCGTCTCCTCGATGATCTTCTGGTGGCGGCGCTGGACGGAGCAGTCCCGCTCCCCCAGCGCCCACACCGTCCCGTGCGCGTCCGCCAGGATCTGCACCTCGACGTGCCGGGCGCGCTCTAGCAGCGGCTCGCAGAACACCGACGGGTCACCGAAGGCCGACCGCGCCTCACGGCGCGCGGAGGCGACGGCGCCGGGCAGCTCGGCGAGCGCCCGCACGATCCGCATGCCGCGCCCGCCGCCACCGGCGGACGCCTTCACCAGGATCGGCAGGTCCGCCTCGGTGACGGTGCCCGGGTCCAGCTCCGGCAGGACGGGGACGCCCGCCGCCGCCATCCGCCTCTTCGCCTCGATCTTGGATCCCATCGCCTCGATCACCTCCGGCGCGGGTCCCGCCCAGGTGAGCCCCGCGTCCCGGACGGCGCGGGCGAACCCGGCGTTCTCCGACAGGAATCCGTACCCGGGATGGACCGCGTCCGCGCCCGCGTCCCGCGCCGCCGCGACGATCAGGTCGCCGCGCAGGTAGGTGTCGGCGGGCGCCGCGCCCGGCAGCCGCACCGCCACGTCCGCCTCCCTCACATGCGGCGCGGCCGCGTCGGCGTCGGAGAACACGGCGACCGTGCCGATGCCCAGGTCCCGGCAGGTGCGCAGGATCCGGCGGGCGATCTCGCCCCGGTTGGCCACCAGCAGCCTGCTGATCATCGGCTCTTCGTTCACACAGGACTCACAGCGCTCAGAGGTCTCAAAGGATCACATCCGGAAGACGCCGAAGCCGCCTTCGGCGCCGCGGACCGGGGCGTTGTGGACCACCGACAGGCACAGGCCCAGCACGGTACGGGTGTCCCGGGGGTCGATCACGCCGTCGTCGTAGAGCCGACCGGACAGGAAGAACGGCAGCGACTCGGCCTCGATCTGGCTCTCCACCATCTCCCGCATGGCCCTGTCCTGCTCCTCGTCGTACACCTGCCCGCGCGCCTCGGCCGCCTGCCGCGCCACGATCGACAGCACTCCGGCCAGCTGCTGCGGCCCCATGACGGCCGACTTGGCGCTCGGCCAGGTGAACAGGAAGCGGGGGTCGTACGCGCGGCCGCACATGCCGTAGTTGCCCGCCCCGTACGAGGCGCCCATGATCAGCGACAGATGCGGCACCCGGCTGTTGGCCACCGCGTTGATCATCAGCGCGCCGTGCTTGATGATCCCGGCCTGCTCGTACTCCGTGCCGACCATGTAGCCGGTGGTGTTGTGCAGGAACAGCAGCGGCGTGTCGCTCCGGTTGGCGAGCTGGATGAACTGCGCCGCCTTCTGCGACTCCTCGCTGAACAGCACGCCCTGCGCGTTGGCGAGGATCCCGACCGGGTAGCCGTGCAGCCGCGCCCACCCGGTGACCAGGCTCGTCCCGTACAGGGGCTTGAACTCGTCGAACTCGGAGGCGTCCACGACGCGGGCGATGACCTCGCGCGGGTCGAACGGGGTCTTCAGGTCCTCGGGGACGATCCCGGCCAGCTCCTCCGGGTCGTACAGCGGTTCCCTGGACGGCGCGGGCGCCGGACCGGCCTTGCGATGGTTGAGCCGCTTGACGATCTGGCGTCCCAGGCGCAGCGCGTCGGCCTCGTCCACGGCCATGTAGTCGGCCAGGCCGGAGACGCGGGCGTGCATCTCGGCGCCCCCCAGCTCCTCGTCGTCGGCCTCCTCCCCGGTGGCCATCTTCACCAGCGGCGGCCCGCCGAGGAACACCTTGGCGCGTTCCTTGACCATGACGACGTGGTCGCACATGCCCGGGACGTACGCGCCGCCCGCCGTGGAGTTGCCGAACACCAGCGCGATCGTCGGGATGCCCGCGGCCGACAGCCGGGTCAGATCCCGGAACATCCGCCCGCCCGGAATGAAGATCTCCTTCTGGGTGGGCAGGTCCGCGCCGCCCGACTCCACCAGGTTGATCAGCGGAAGCCGGTTCTCCAGCGCGATGTCGGACGCCCGGAAGCTCTTCTTCACCGTCCAGGGATTGCTCGACCCGCCCCGTACCGTCGGGTCGTTGGCGACGATCACGCATTCGACGCCCTCGACCACCCCGATCCCGGTGACCACGCTCGCGCCGACCTGGAAGTCGGTGCCCCAGGCCGCCAGCGGGCTCAGCTCCAGGAACGGCGAGTCGGGGTCGAGCAGCAGCTCGATCCGTTCACGGGCCAGGAGCTTGCCGCGCCGGCGATGCCGCTCGACGTACTTCTCCCCCCCGCCGAGCAGCACCTTCTCATGTTCGGCCGCGAGGTCGGCCAGCTTGGCGAGCATGGCCTCGCGCCGTTCCCGGTATTCGGGCCCGCGCACGTCCAACGCGCTTCTCAGCGCCACGGCACCCCCTCCGCCAGCACGGTCACAGAATCGCCTCCGGCACATCGACCAGACGAGACCTCAGCCACTCGCCGAGGGCCTTGCCCTGGGGATCGAACCGGGTCGACGCAGAGACGCCCTCCTGCAACAGCCCCTCGACGACGAAGTTCATGGCGCGGAGGTTGGGCAGGAGGTGCCGCGTGACGGCCAGGTCCCGCGTTTCGGGGAGCAGCGCGCCGAACCGCTCGACGGTGAGGTAGCCCTCCAGCCAGGACCACTGCTCATCTGTACGGGCCCAGACACCGATGTTGGCGTCCCCACCCTTGTCGCCGCTGCGAGCCCCGGCGACCCGTCCCAAGGGCACCCGCACGACACGCCCGCCGACGGGCGACGGCCTTTCCACCGGCTCCGCCGAGGCCCTGGACACGGACGCCGGAGACGAGGAGGTCACGGGCGCCGGGGCGATGCGGCGCCGCGTGCCATCCGGCAGGACGGCGACCTGCTCCACCTCCCCGTTGGAGACGAACTCCGGCGTGTACACCCCGTACTGGCCGCCCTTCCCGGGCGGCGACGTCATCGCGAAACCCGGGTAGCCCGCCAGCGCGAGTTCCACCGCCGCCCCGCTGAACGCCCGTCCCACCTTGCTCGCGTCCGGGTCGAGGACGGCGCACCGCAGCAACGCGGTGGCCTCCCCCTGCGTCGCCGGATCGGGGCTTGGCGCACCGATCAGCGTCCACTCCATCCTGGCGGGACGATCGGCTCCGAGGGCGGATTCGAGCTGGGCACGCGCGAACTCCGCCTTCGCCTCGATGTCCAGCCCCGTCAGGACGAACGTCATCTCGTTGCGGTGACCCCCGAGGTGATTGAGGCACACCTTGGTCGTCTCCGGAGGCGGCGACCCCCGCGTCCCGCTGATCGCGACACGGTCGGGACCGTCCTCGCGCAGCTCGATCGTGTCGAAGGACGTCGTGACGTCCGGGCCGGCATAGGCGGGCCCCCCGATCTCGTACAGGAGCTGGGCCGTCACGGTCTCGACGGTCACCGCCCCGCCGGTGCCCTCATGCTTGGTGATGACGCTGGAGCCGTCGGCGTGGATCTCCGCGATCGGGAACCCCATCGGCGAGCCATCGCCACGGCCCTTTACGTTGTGGATTTCCTGGAAGAAGGCGTAGTTGCCGCCGGTCGCCTGCGCCCCGCACTCCAGGACGTGACCGGCCACCGTCGCCCCCGCGAGGGCGTCCCAGTCATCCCGTTGCCAGCCGAAATGCGCCGCCGCGGGACCCACGACGAGCGAGGCGTCCGTCACCCGCCCCGTCACCACGACATCGGCGCCCGCCCGCAGGCACTCGGCGATCCCCCAAGCCCCGAGATAGGCGTTGGCGGTCAGCGGACGCCCGTACCGCGGGTGGGTCAACCCCAGTTCCTCGGCCCGGTCCAGCAGGTCATCGCCCTCGACATGCGCGACCCGGACCTCGACGCCGAGCCGCGCGGCCAGCTCCCGCAGACGCTCGGCCAGGCCCCGCGGATTGAGCCCGCCCGCATTGGTGACGATCTTCGTGCCGCGTTCCGCCGCCGGCCCGAGGGCGTCCTCCATCTGCCGCAGGAACGTGGTCGCGTACCCGGCCTCGGGGTCCTTCAGCCTGCTCCGGCCGAGGATCAGCATGGTCAGCTCGGCCAGGTAGTCGCCCGTCAGGACGTCCAGCGGCCCGCCCTCCAGCATCTCCCGGACGGCCGTGAAGCGATCGCCGTAGAAGCCCGAGGCGTTGCCGACCCGCAACGCTCGCGTCATGTGCTGAACCCTGCCAGCCTCCCAGAAAGAAATCAATCATGCTTGATTGTTTTCTGGTCCGGCCCTTTGGTTGACTGGACGAGCACGCCGCACCGTCCGCACACGACCGGGACCGAGAAAGCCGTGATCAGGCCATGACCGCGCAGACGCTCCCACGCGAGCCGCAGCAGGACCGCAGCCGCGCGACGCGGGCCCGGCTCCTCGAAGCCGCCATCGACTGCCTCGCGTCCGCCGGCTGGGCGGGGACGACCGTCGCCGTGGTCGCCGAACGCGCGGGCGTGTCACGTGGAGCCGCCCAGCACCACTTCCGGACCCGCGAGGAACTGGTCACCGCCGCGGTCGCCTACGGCACCGAGGTGCGCACGGCCCAGATGCGCCGCCGCCTCAACGCCTTCGCCGGCCGGCGCCCGTCCACCCTCGAAGTGCTGACGCTGCTCGGGGAGATCTACACCAGTCCCCTGTTCCGGGCGGCCCTCCAGCTCTGGGTCGCCGCGGCATCGGACGAGCAGCTCCGCGCCCAGGTCGTCCCCCTGGAGGCCAAGGTCGGCCGCGAAGCGCACCGGCTGACGGTCGAGGCCCTAGGGGCGGACGAAAACGTCCCGGGCGTACGCGAAACCGTTCAAGCAACGCTCGACCTCATGCGGGGTCTCGGCCTGGCGGACGTGCTCACCGACGACTCCGCCCGCCGCGCCCGCCTCCTCGCCCAATGGGCCACCATACTGAACGCCACGCTGGGACGAACCCAACCGCACCCAACCTGAACCTGTGCGGCTATCTGACGGCAGTCGCCGCAGGCTCCTCCGCTCCGGCCCGGTCTGCGGACAACGCTTCAGCCGTGCCGCGCCACCAACGGCGGGACACCAGCGCGGCCAGCCCGGCACCGGCGGCGTTCAGCAGAACATCGTCCAGAGAAGTCACCCGGTCCAGCCGCAGCACGTACTGCGCGGACTCGACCAGCATCGAACAGCCCGCCGCGAGCGCCAGAATCCGCGGCACCGACGCCATCGCCGCGAACCGCAAAGGGACGAACAGCCCCAGCGCCGCGAACACCAGCAGGTTCCCCCCGATCTGCCCCACCGCCGTCGTCGGCTCGTCCGCGAGGATCTCGAACAGGTCCCGCAGCGGCACCAGGTTCACCCGGGCGGGGACGGAGTCTCCCCGGCCCCCCGGCAGCATGATCACCCATACCCATGGCACCGTCCCGTAGACGATGCCGACCTCGGCCAGCGACATCCGGAACGCCAACGCCGGCGCGGTGCCCATGGCCCTCCGGCGGAGTGCCAGCGCCCACACCGCCAGCATGGCCAACGGCAGTACGGCCACCGTGATGACCACCACGCCGGTGAACGTGCCGAACAAGCCGTGCCACCCCTCGATCACGCCGCCTCCGCTTCCCCTCTATCGCAAGTCCCACTCGCACCCGGAACGATGTCTTCACCGATATGACGCCCGCCCGACCGCATTCGCTGTGATGACACACCGAGATCTCTGAACCGCCCCGTCGACGCTCGGCATGGACGAATGACGACGCACTCGCAGTGACGTCATACCGGTCATGCCCTCACGACCCCGCGGCTCCGAGCGACCCAGCACCACGCACGGCCTCGCCCGTCCTCCGCGATCAGCAAAGGCATGCCCGAAGCCTACGCACCACCACATATCGCCGACATATGCACGGCCTCACGGGCGCTCGATCACTGGTCCGCAGCCCCCACACCAAGGACCGGATCCACTTCGGAACCGCAAGACGCGGATTCACACCCGCCGCGACCACGCGCATCACGAAACCGGCGGCTTCCTCGGCCTGCCGAGCGGCACCGGGCCCGTCCAGCACCACGGTGCGCGCCCCAAGGTCACCGCGGCATCTTCGACCGGTCAACGACAACGGCCGCGACTCCGTCTTCGGCCAAGGCACGCGCCAAGGTGCCATTACCGCCGCCGATGTCGACGACAGTCCGGCATCCCTCGCCCGCAAATGCGCGCCATGAGAGGGCGGACGTCACTCCGAGAGAACCGCCCGGTCGCCTCCACCCATGAACAGGGGGGCGTCCGGTGCCGGTATTGATGGTGACCAGGGTGAGGGAGGCACC
>NZ_JBIMPP010000123.1:0-9094 GCF_043906805.1 Actinomadura sp. SCN-SB
GGCCCCCCGTCGTTGTGCTTATCTGTACAAGCTCTGCGCCTCGACTACCCGAACCGGGAAATCCACCGACCGGCTCAGTGGCGGCAATTCGCCCCCCACCCCACCCGATCCCGTCCAGGACCCGCCCCACACCGCCGTCACCCGTACTCGAAATGCCCCGCCCGGCAGACCAGACGACGAACGAGCGAAGATGTAGGAACACTTGCTGCGTTGCCAGGCCGCGGGTCGCGACGGATCGTACGGGGTGCCGGTGCCTGTGCACCGAAACGGCCATTGGCCGTGACCGGGATAGATGATCAAAGTTTGCGGTCTGGCAGTGAGTTGCACCCACACTCCACCAGCCTCGGCACGATCACTCAGTGGGCCGCCGTTGGTCACCCAGAACCAGTGCGGTCGGCCTACCAAGCCTTGTGTGCCTCTGGGCGGAGCCGTCCGCACATTTGGCAGCGGAATCGGAAGCCTTTTCCAGGCTGATGCCGCCAGTTCCGCTGGCGAGCCTCTACGTCCTGGCTTCGGGGACGCCGGAACGTCGCAGATCGGGGAACCCCCTTGAAGGATCCACGGCGCACACGACTCGTATGGGAGGGGAGAGTCGGACGAGTTGCTCTGTGCAGGACGCGGCTTGGTTGCCTCGGGAGGCCCAGCGGGTTTTCCCGCCTTTTTGGTGCCTAGAATGTAACTGTCCATGTCCGCCGTTGGAGGAAGTGGCTCGACAGGTGATGCGGCTTGGATGGGGATCACGCGGAGAACTACTTCACTTATAAAGAGGCCGGCGATGAGTGCGTGCATTTAACAATCCTCCTTGAGGAGGTTGTACTCACTCACCCGCCAACGCCCATCTGGTCCCTTCCTGAGTGTGGCCTCGATATGCCTGTCCGGGACGCCGCGATTGATCTTCTTGTTGGTGCGTGTATTGCGAAGCCCGGAATTTGTGGCGTCCTGGCAATCCCGCACGGAGGCGCGCCCGTTCTGGATGTCCACGCTGCGGATGTTCACGATGACAGATCCATACGTGGCGAGATCATCGGATTTGTGTCGCGTAACGATCTTGAGGACATGTGAAAGCTGCGGATCGATCATGTACCTTGACAGCTGCTGCCTGCGGGTCGTGTCGGGAAGTGAGTCCGCTTGGCCCAGGACTGTGACGAATTCTCTATAAGAGCTCTTCGCGACTTCGAGTTCTGACGCTGCGGCATTGGCTCGATCGCCTGGAGCCCCCTGTGGCGCTTGCCTCGATGGGGTTGGCAGCTGGACGTCCTTCTGACCTCCGGCGCAGCCCGATAGGGCCGTAAGGGTCGCGAGTGTCATTGCCAAGCGGCCTGCGACCGTAAAAGCTATCCTTGCCGTGCCCGTATCATGCCTACCCATGTCGGCTCCTCCCCTGTTGGCGGCATGGTCTGCTGAGACTTGCCAGTTGGGCTGGATTGCGCTTCTCGTTCTGTGGTGAATGGAATATTGGTTATAATCGCGCAAATTAGCCCGTTGCATGTTGGGCAAGAAGGTATCGGAGCTCTACGGGTGTCTTGGCCGTAAGGACGTCGACTTCGTTCATCCGATCGGGAGGGAGAGGGCCCCGTAGGGCCCACCAGTTGCCCCTGTCTGTGATGATGACCCGCCATGGAGGGAAGTCGATCTCCAGGTTTCTCTTTGCGGCCAGAGCGGCAGAATCGACCAGCGGGCGAATGGCCGGTGCGAGCATGACGAGATACCTCCGAATTCGGTGGATACCTGTGCGGGTGATCTGCGCGAAATGGTGACCGATTGGCCCTCGGCCCCGCCGTGTGGTGCGGGGAGGCCAGAACACGGGGAGGCCGAGGGAGATCAATGCGCCTCAGGAACTAGAGACAGACTGGCTTCGGGTGACCGCAAGCACCTAGATCCAGGAGATGCCTGTACGGCGATGTCTTACCGCCTGCTTGTCGAACAGCCGGTCGACCGGACGACGGCCTACCCCTGAACCGTTCGCGTTGGTGAGGCGCGGTGGCCTGCACGGCGGTAGATCGGGTGGCAGATCGATCTGGTTGTTGGACAGCGGGTGCCGTGGGGTATTGGGGACGGCACGAGGCCGAGGGACGTCGCAGAGCCTGTGGAAGCGGCGGGCACGATCTGCGGTGGTGAGTTCCCCCTGGATGGACTCAAGTACCCGCGTGCGCACGAGCCGGCTGGGCCTCCAGGCGACGAGACCGCTCACCGGACGGTACCCGAAGCTGCGCCCTTGCGATCTGGCGTTTTCCCGCAGGCACTGGGCGGGCGTGTGCATCGGAGGTCGGTTGAGTACCGATTTGTTCCGGGGCTTTGGCTGACTGGCCTTCTTTGACATGTCGCCTCCTGGGTTGCGTTGCTGGAGACGATGAAAACCGAGGCTGCGACGACTTCTCAACGCTTGAAACTCTGTCTGACGACTAGTCGCCATGGTTGGCCCGGGCGCACTGCTACCAGCAGCGTGCCAAACACCCACGCCACAATGCCGGATGCGATGGCTCCTGGCAGTCTCCGAGCCGTGACGACTTTTGCTCATTGACCAATACCAGTCACCGTGATCCACCGTTCAGACGGCTCGCAAGAGATCGATTGGTGGCACGAAAAGCCAGATGGTGGAGATGTGGCACCATCCGTGCGAATGCCACCTTTTGAGGTCCTTGTGCACCCCAAGCGCCACCGACGGCTCAGCCTTAGCTCCGTCTACTGACGTAACGGGAAAAGCATCCCTGGCCTAGTACAGGCAGCGGGGCCGGCCCGATCGGATCAGCGCCGATCGCCAGAGGAAGGCAGCGTCTTACGTGCGATCACCGGCAGCTCGGTCGGCTTATGCGCTACCGGGCGGAGGATGAGCAGGGTCAGTAGCGTGGCGACGATCGTCAGCATGGCGGATGCCAGAGCGATGGCCTGTGGGCCGAGATGCGCGACGATCGGGCCGGACAGGACCAGGCTCAGCGGCATGATCGAATAGCTGGCGATGATGTTCCAGCTGTTCACTCGGATGAGCACGTGCGAGGGGAACTGTTCTTGCAGCGTCGTTGTCCAGCGCACGTAGTAGATGGCCAGCAGAGTCCCGGGTAGGAGTGCGGCCAGGGCGATGGTGGGCCAGGGTGCGCCGCCGCTCATCAACGCCATCGGCGCCGCGGCCGAAGTGGGCAGGAGCGCTGTCGCGATGACTCCTCGTCCTGGCTTGCGTCTGGCGCCGATCAGGGCTCCTGCCAGCGCGCCGAGGGGTTCAGCGGCGCTGATGATTCCCCAGGCGTATGCGCCTCCGTTGCCGTCGTTGGCGTACAGGGGGCCTGCGATCTTGGCGTAGCACATCAGCGCGGTCGTCACCGCCATGTACTGGAGCGTCATGATCCAGACCCAGGGATACCTCACGAACTCGCGCCAGCCGACGCGCATATCCGTGACGAACCCGGTCCTGGTCAGCGTCGGCCGGGGTGTGCTGAGGCGGGAGAGTACGAGGGCGCTGATCCCGCAGAGGATGCCGCGTGCGGCGGCGGCCCACGCAGGCCCAATGACGGTGACGACCACGCCGGAGGAGACGAGGCCGACCAGCAGACCGACCGACTGGGTTTGGTTGACCAGGGCGTTGCCGGCGGGACGGTCGTCACTCCGAAGTAGGTCGGCCACGATGCCGCGGAGCGTCGGCATGAACAGCGCGGTCGCGATACCTCCCATGGCGGCGAAGAGGCAGACGACTGTGAGTGGGGCGTCGCCGGTCCAGAACGCGGTACCGAGCGCTATCCATGAGCCGCATGCCAGGAGCTCAGCGGTGATAAGGACATGGTGGCGCCGGTATCGATCACCGACCAGGCCACCGAACACGATGAGCAAGGCCGGGAAGGCGTTGCACGCCAGCACGATCGACAGATCCCGTGGACCGTACTCCATGGCCAGCACGCCCCAGGTGAGCGCGATCTGCCCAAAGCCCACGCTCGCGCTCGAGATGATGCGGGAGACCAGTAGCGGGGCCACCGCGGCGTTCTTGAACAGCAGGATGGGCGCAAGGAAGCTCGACACGGCGCTCAGCTCGCTTCTGGGTCGGGTGGGCCGGCCGGGGGATGGCGGATGCGCCTGCCCTAGCTGGACGGTTTGGTCAGGTGGGCAATGAGGAATTCGGCCATGTCCTGGTAGGCACGGATCTCATTGCGGCGGTTGGCGAAGCCGTGGCCCTCATTGGGGTAGACGTCGTAGCGCACCTGCACCCCGCGATTGCGCAGCAGGTCGACGAGTTGATCGGACTCGCTGCGCGGGACTCGGGGATCATTGGCGCCCTGAATGACCATGAGCGGGGCGGTGATGTCGTCCGCTCTGGTGATGGGTGAGCGCCGGGTCAGTTCGTCGGCGTCGGTGCCAGGGTCTCCCAGGACGTTGGCAACGAAGACCTTCCAGGTAGGCGGGCAGGCCGAGGCGAGCGTGACCAGGTTGGTCGGGCCGCACAACGAGATCCCCGCCGCCCAGTCATAGGGCAGGCGCGCCAGGCACGACAACGCCGCGAAGCCGCCGTACGACGCTCCCCACACGGCGATTCGACGTGCGTCCACCCCCGGATGAGCGATCAGGTACTGCACGGCATGGTCGAGGTCTTCCAAGTCGACGCCGGCCCAGTCACGATAGATCAGCCGCTGGTGGGTAAGTCCGTATCCAACCGAGCCCGCGATGTTGGGAGCCAGGATCGCGATCCCGTGGGCGAGGAGGTATTGGTACAGACCGGCGTAGGCGTACCCAGGACGTTCCTGCGCTTCGGGGCCGCCGTGAATGGACAACAAGACAGGACGGGGACCGCTGCCGCCGTCGTTGGGCTGATACAGCAGCGCGTGGACGTCCCGCCCGCGTGAGGACCGATAGGCGACCGGCTCGGGCTGGACCGGCTCGATGACCCGCAGTGCGGGCGGACGCGTGTCGGTCAGATACCGGAACCGGCCCACATGGTCGTCCGACAATTCCAAGACCGCGACCTCGGTAGGCCGCGACGCGGTGCTGAGCAGCATGACGGCATGCCTTGCATCGGCGGCCAGCTTTAGCACCGACACCACGCCTGCCGGGATCTCCGCAAGAGCCAGCGGCACATCCCGGCGACGCCCGTACAGGGTGGAGCGGCCATCTTGGTTCACCGACCACACGAGCACGTCACCGGCGGCCTCGATGTACTCCACATCCCAGTCGTGCCGGGCGGCCGAACTCAAGGTCTTGGTCGTCAGGTCATAGCGTGCGCCAGCGGTGAACTCACCCCAGAGATCCGTACGCAGATAGAACCCGGTGGAGTCTGGATCCCACGGACCCGCCTCGAAGAATCGCCCGTCCAACCCGGCGGTCACGCACACCGGCTCAACACGGGGCTCGGTGAGGTCGGCGAGGTAAGCGGCGACGTCGGTGTTGGAACTGCGGCCACTGATCGTCAGCCACCGCCCGTCCGGCGAAACCGCGATCGCCTCGAACACCACCCCCTCAGGCGGGACGATCCGGCGCTCGGAGCCATCGGCCAGGTCATGCACCAGGACGTCCTGAACCGTGCGGTCGCGATCGTTAGCCGCGTAAACCAGCAACCGCCCGGTCAGATCGAACGGAACCGCCGCCAGGACCCGCTGGCACTCCGGCCCACGGCTGAGTGGCGCTGGTTCTTCCCCGTCCACACCGACCTGGTAGACCCTGTACTGCTCATCGCCTTCCCGGTCGGCAGTGAACACCAAGCTCTTGCCGTCCGGTGCCCATGCGATTTCTCGCACCCCGCGATCGACGAGCCGTGTCAGCCGACGAGCACCTCCGCCTGCCACGGGCGTAACCCACAGGTCGTACGACCCATGAGCGTTACTGGAATACGCCACCATCCTGCCGTCCGGTGACAACGCCAGGACCGGACGCAACCGCTCCTGCGGAACGAAATCCTGGAACTCAGGCATGACCGTGCTGCTCCTCAACATGTGAACGGAACCAGGAACAAGGTCAGTCCAGCCAGCCACGGCGGACGGCGGCGACTCCCGCAGCGAACCGGCTTTCCACACCGAGCTTCTCGCGGATCGCCGTGATGTGCCGCCGGACCGTCGTCACGCTCAGTCCCGTCCGCCGGGAGATGGTTTCGTCCGACAGATCCTGCGCCAGCAGGGTCAGGATCTGCCTGCGTGCAGGCGACAGCGGCACTTCGGCCTTCGCCGCTCCGAGCGGGATGCCACGCTCCCACATCAACTCGAAGTATTCGCGCAGCGCACTTACCACGACCGACGACCGGATCAGCAACGCACCCGACAAGCCGGTCGGCGTGAGCGGCAGCAACGCGATCGCCTCATCGGCCATCTTCATCTTCATCCTGATCCGCGGCACGATCCGTGCCTGATCGCCCGCATCAACATGGATCTGGACCATTTTCGCGCCGACGGGATGCTCGATACATGACGCCTCATACACCGTCCGCGACACCACCTCACCATCGAACGACGGGGGAGGCGGCATCGCCGCCAGCTCCTCCAACGGCCGCTCCATGACGAAGTTCTCCAGGGTCAGCCAGTGCCGTCGCGCCGTACCGATCAGTGCGCGCGAAGTGTCACTGATCTCCGAAGGCTCGGTGAGGATCCGCACCAGTCGATCCAGCGGCCCAGCAGCACATGACCCCAAGGAAGGAGGCGTCTCAGTCAGCCGGCGCTGCCCTTCGGTAACGCGCTCATGATCACGGACCAGTTGGCGAGACAACTCCGCCAACGCCACCTGCAACGCCAACTCCGGAGCAACCGGGACCAACCGCGCTGGCAAACCTGGTCCCTCGGGCTGAAAATGCGCCATGCCGGAACTCGTCAACGCTTCGACGGCGTCACGACTCCCTACCAGGTCCTGCGCCTCGGCCTCCACACAGCCGTTCTGCTCCAGCAACCGTATGTACGGATCAAGGAGGTCATCAGAGACGATCCCCTTCAGCAACCGATTCGCCGTCTGCTCTGCCTCAGCCTCCATTCGACACCCCCCGATCAACCGAGAGTAGCAACGTCGTTGCTGGCGGCAATGCGAAACGGGTGACATCACGATTGCCGGTCGGCTGGTCGTAGTTCCCTAGGTAGGCACGTGACCAGCATCGACGAGTCCACGGACGCGAGGCTGGCCCTGCTGGGCCTGTGACAGGTACAGCTGTCGCGGTCCTGCACACCGTCGCCGTCGCACCAAGACCTACGTCGCCAGCATCGCGCGGTTCGGCCGGCCACCCACGTCCGTTTCGACGCCATCTCGCAGCATGAGTGAGCGACCGTCGGGCAGCGCGGTCCCCGAGTGTCTACGGACTCGTACACCCGAGCACCGCGATCTCAACACGGCGAGACGCGATGAGATCGGCGCCGAAGTCCACCATCTAGAACTGTCGGTCGGGGGCCGCACCCCGCGCACTTTCCTCGCTGAGCCGAGCCGCAGCATCGCTGGCAACGCCGCCAGCGTTGACTCGGTGGGACGGCACCGGGGATGGTGATGACCCTGTTGCCATTGGTCGGCGACGAGCACTAGAAGAAGCACCTTGGCTCCGCCAGGGGCTCTGGGCGGAGCCAAGGGTGCTCTCACTTGGGATTCCTCCGGTCAGCCGATCGGCGTGGTCGAGAGGTCGCCTGCGCGGAGCGCGTTCACGAGTCTTTTCTCGGCGGTCCTGCGCTGCCTGTAGAGCCGACTTGCGGGAATGCCCAGTTCGACCGCGAGATCTCGAACGGTTTCTCCGTCCAACCGTGTCCTGGCGATCAGGGATGCGGATGCTGCGGTGATGATTTCCTGACGCACGGCCTCTTCGAGGACGGTCTCGGGCCCGGCTTCTCCGGTGAGGATGGGATGGCTAGGCATCTGCGCGGGATCACAGAGTCGGTGACGAAGTTCGCGTCCGCGCACGCGAAGTGCTCCTTTGCGTGCCCACAGGAGTAGGCGCGGAGCGATGTTCGGGCGCCGGATGTCGACGCGTGCCAATTGGGCGACGAACTCGGTGAGCAGTTCCGAGACGATGTCGTCGCCGTGCCTTGCCGGACTGGTTTGGATTACGCGGGCTGCGATGGCCTTCAGGCCGGGCATCGCCACCCCGACGCAGCCGATGGTCCATGCCGGGTCGCCGGAGCGGGCACGCGTGACCAGTTCTGCCCACACGGCGTCCTTGAGTGCGTCGGTGGCTGACTTGGCAAGCATCATTCCGCGCAGTTCTTCGAGGTCGATCTGGCGGGCGGGAAGCCCGTGCCCGAGATCGCATCCGTTGATCGCGAGCGGGTGTGGCCCGGTGGTAAGGAGCCTGAAGCTCATCTCCGCGACCTTGAGCGCGTTGGTCCACCGCGGTGTAGCGCTGTCGGCCAGAGCGGTGTCGGCCAGAGCGGTGTCGCCCAGGTTCTGGCTGATGGCTGGGTTGCTGGACATGACGACCCCCGATGTGGTGTGGCGTTTGGGCGCCGCCAGGTATCCGCCACAGCGTGGGCAGTTCATGAGCGCTGCACGGGCAGATCAGGCCATCCAGAGTCTGTGTGCAAGGTGCCGGTCTCGTGTCTAGATCCGCTGTGACCTGCGCAAACTCGGGATTGAGGGGCTGGTGGATGCGAGAGGGTCAAGCGCAGGGATGTGCCGATATCCGGCCTGACCTGGCTCTTCAGAGAACGGCAGGTGGCCGAGCAAGAATCGGGTAATGAGCTTGAGCTGTGACCGCTCAGTGGGGTCGTATATCCATAAAAGGTCGATTTTGCCTAATTTGCTGTGCGAGGCCCGGCGAGACTTCAGGAGCGGCCATTGGACGGGCGATCGCGACAAGTGGCGTGCCGATTCTTCGGACGGCCGCATGGTGGTGAAGTTTCTTGGAGGGTGGCTTGACCCGGACGATGAAGGCGTTATTCCTTAGTCCCGGCCGACCGCGCGATACGAGGGGGGTTCGCGCGGCCGGCCCCTTCAAACCGAGGAAAGGATTCCGCTGAATGATGAGAGGAAACTGGAAGATGTGCACTGCGGCCGAGTGGCTATGGGGCCCGGAACCGATGCGCTGGCGGCGAACCTACTCAGGAAGGGCCGACATGGTGACATCCGCGCGGCTGTTCGCCAAGTCGTTGGCCGCGGGCACTGGGCGAGAGGAGGATGTGGCGACCGTGGTCGCCGAGCTGGCCAGCAACGCCGTCCTGCATAC
>NZ_JBIMPP010000124.1:0-8792 GCF_043906805.1 Actinomadura sp. SCN-SB
CTGAGAGAACCGTGAGAGACGGCGCCTCGGCTGCGAGACCGTGCGGTCGCCGTGCGAACGACCGGCTGTCGTTCGCCAGTGGGTCAGGTACGGGACGAGCGAGGCCATGGCCTGAGGAGCGACAGGTCCGGGCGACCGGCGGATGCTTTGGCCGCTCCCCTCCTGCTATGAACAGTAGTTGTACAGGATCATCCGTGTGCCCCGCTCACAAGGGAGATGAATGAGGAGGAGGCGTCTCTGGCAAACTTCTACTATGTTAGATAGTAGATAAGGTTGGACCGGTGCCTACCTGGACGGTGATCTGCGGTACATGACTGACACGTCCGAGCCGCAAGCGGCGATGTTGATGCTGCGGGTCATGGAGATCGGCGATGTCCCGCAGGTGGCCGACCTGCATCGGCGCTACCTGCACCAGGGGTTCTTCGTGGATCTCGGCGAGCGGTTCCTTGGGCACTACTACCGGACGTTCGTCACGAGCCCGGCGGCGGTGGCGCTGGTCGGGGAATGCGATGGCGCCTTCGCGGGATTCCTGGTCGGCACGGTGGATGAGAGGGTCCATCGCCGTCATGTGGCGAACCTGGATCGTGCCCGGTTGGTGCGGGCCGGAGCGTTGTCCCTCTCGATGCGGCCGCGCCTGACGGCCCGGTTCGTCCGCACCCGTGCGCGCCGGTACGCCCAGGGGCTCGAACAGGCCCGTCAGTCCGGGATGCAGCCCAGGACTCCCACGACCGCCGGCGTGCTGCACCACATGGCCGTGGACGGTGCCAGGCGTCGCTCCGGTGTAGGGCGGATGCTGGCTCGCGGTTTCGTGGCCCTTGCCCGGACCCAGGGCACGCGGCGGCTGACCTTGGAGGTGCTGGAGGAGAACCGGGCGGCGCGGCTGTTCTACGAAGGGCTCGGATGGACACCCCGGGACATGCACGATGGGGTCGATGGCGAACACTGGCTGACCTACGGAATGAACCTGTGAAGCTGAAGCGCCCGTCCCGGCTGCTGACGCTCCTGGTGGTGATGCCGCTCGCAGCGTGCTCCGTGCCCGGTTCAGGTCGTCTGCAGCAGCCTTCACCGTCTCGAGGAGGCGCGACCGTACCGGCCCTGCCAGCGGTGAAGGCGTTCGTGGTCGCCGCCGACGAGCCCGCCCCCGCGGTCAAGCGTGCCGCCGTCCGCTTTGTCGAGGTGTTGACCAACTACGGCGCCGGGGGCGGAGAAGCCCGGGCGACCGGAAACCGCCTCGCCGCGGCCGGGATGGACCCGTCCCTGGCCGGGCAGGCGGCGCCGCTGCTCGCGAAGACCGATGCGGGGGCGGGCGAAGTGATCTATCCCCAGATTGGGGGCCTGACGGCGAAGTCGGCCTCGATCATGGCCGTGGTCAGGCTGAGTACCAGGCGATGGACCGTCATCACAACGACCACCCGGACCATTGACATCAGGTTGAGCAAACGGCCGGCGGGCTGGGCGGTGACGCGCATCGCCTCCACAGGCGGTGCGGCCCCGCAATCCGCGCGGGCACTCGGCCCGCTCGCCGCCCAGGTGCTGGCCAGCAAACGCATCGTGCTGCCCGACACCGCACGCTGGGACATCCAAGCCGGCCGGGTGGACACGCGCGTTCTGAGGCTGATGCTCGAGATCACCAAGGAACACACCATCTCCGTCACGGTGGTCTCCACCGGTCACCCGTTCAGGGTCTACGGGAGCGAATCGGTGAGCAACCACCGGCAGGGCAGGGCCGTGGACATCTGGGCGGTCGACGGCCGTCGCGTCGCCGAGCAGCGCCGTGGCGGCGACGTCCCTGCCCGGCCTGTCGCAATCCAGGCCCTCACCACCGGAGCGAACGAGGTCGGCGCACCGTGGGCGGTGTCGAAGGGTGGCAGGGCTTCGTTCACCAACACTGTCCACCAGGATCACCTGCACCTGGCCTTCAAACGCTGACGCAACCGGTGTCCGGGACTCATGGACGTGGCGACGTATGGCCCATGTACTAGATCAAATAGTACTTCGAGCAAGCCCGCCGAGTGCCTGTCTGCTTTGGCCCTTTCCAGGGGACCTGTTGTCTCTCCCCCGGGCCTCGACTTGCCGTTTTGCTGGGATCGCTACTACATTGCCCCGTACTTCGTTCGAGGCCGCCCTCCATCTGGAGGTCGGTGACCGTCCAGCGAGTCCCACGCCGCAGCCGGCCGCGCGGGGACCGGGAGATCCATCCGTTCGGCGCCCGCCAGGTGCCGAGTACCACCGAACCCGAGCCGCTTCCCGAGCTGTGCCCTGTATCACGAGGGTCGCAAGGCATCAGTCTCACGGCGAAGTCGGCAACGCCTAGTCCGCGCCTTCGGCGCGGAGCCGGGGAACCAACGCGAATGGTCTACAAGCCAGAAGGCATGTAGCGGCCTTCGCAGGGGTGAATCAGCGCATCCTCCACATCCGAGGAGTGCCGTAGGGCGACTTCCACGCCCGAATCCGTCAGCTAACCCGGTAGGCGCCATGGAAGTTAGGAGATGGTGCCGTGCACAAGCGGCATGGAAAGAACGGCAAGATCGCAGCGCCGGTGACCGGCGTCGTGCTGGCCGGCATTCTCGCCGGCGCACTGGGCCTGACGTCCGTTACCACGGCCCCCAAGGAATCCACCACCACGGCAGGGGACCTGGCACTCTCGGCCAATCGGGCCAAGAAGTCCGCCACGCCGCGGGACACGACGCGATCGCGCAACAGCCCGGCGGCCAAGGCCACGCCCAGCCCTGACACCAAGCCCAAAGCGAAGTCCCGGGCCCACCCGTCAGCCAAGCCTTCGGCCAAGCCTCCGGCCGGGCCCCCGGTCCCTCCGGCCAAGCCGCCGACCACCTGCGATGCCTCGCAGAAGAGGAAGGTGGGCAGGTTTCCGAACGGCCGGATCCCGACCCGGTACTTGTGCCCGTTGCCACAGCGGGGACTGGTGCTACGGAGCGACGCGGCATCGGCCTTCTATGAACTCAACACCGCCTACAAGAAGCGCTTCGGCTCCGACATCTGCCTGCGCAACTCCTACCGGTCCTTCGCCAAGCAGAAGGACCTGTACGAGAGCATGCCGGCAGGCATGGCGGCAGAGCCCGGCAACAGCAAGCATGGGCTCGGCATCGCCGCCGACTTCTGCGGTGGTGTCGAAGACGACGAATCACCGCAGTTCAAATGGATGCGCGCCAACTCGGAGAAATACGACTGGCTCCATCCTGACTGGGCCTACAGCAGCCCCTACGAGCCGTGGCACTGGGAGTTCGACGTCGGACAGAACGACTGACGAACGGATGTTCCTGGCCACCGAGCCGCCTGATCGGGCGGTCGCTGTGCGCCCGGGCAGCGTTGACCGGGCATCCCGGGCGTGCAGCGGACCGTGGGGCGATCGATTCGGTGCGTTAGCCGGCCAGTCGGGCCGCGAGCCTCGGGTTGATCCGGATCGCTCCCTTGAAGTTGACGAAGTAGACCGGCTGGACTCGTACGAAGGTTCCGCGCCGCGGTGCGGCGAGCATCCTTCCCTTTCCCAGGTAGAGCGCGATGTGTGAGATGTAGCCGGGTGCGGTCGGGTCGTGGGCCCAGGTGAGCAGGTCGCCCGGCCTGGCCTCGCCGAACGGGACGGCGCGCCCGGTCCGTGCCTGGTCGGCCGCTACCCGCGGAAGGCGCACACCGGCCTTGCCGAAGGCGTACTGCAGGATGCCCGAGCAGTCGTATCCACCTTCGGCATCGGACTCCCCACCCCAGACGTACGGCATCCCGAGCTTGCTCATGGCGGCTTGGATGGCGACCCGAGTCTGCCGGGCGGTCAATACCTGGCCACGAGCGTCGGGCAGCTGCCCGACGGATGCGCCTGTGCGCTCATCGAGGCCGGCGAGCCCGACGATCTTGGCTTGCCGGGGCAGGAGCTTGCGCAGCCGCGAGGTAAGGGAACCGGGGTCGCTGCTGCGCGCGCTGATGAGCAGCGCGTTACCGGTCGGCAGTCCGAGCTCGCGTGCCGTGTCGCGGGAGACGACGGCGTCGACGTCGCTGATTCCCATGGTCGCGAGGGCTCCGACTCGAATCGTCCTCTGCGGCCGGGAGCCGGTTCCGCCGATGGGCGTCTGGCTGCCGAGCCGTACGGCGCCGTCGGTGCCCAGCGTGAACGAGACCGCGATATCGCCGGCGGCGACATTGCGCCACAGTGCGTCGGACTGCGCTGTGGGACGCGGTGTGTAGTTGCGGAACGTCGATGGGTCGATGCCGAGCAGGCCCACCCGGCTGCCTGCGAATGCCGTTCGAGCGGCATCGGCGACTTCTGCTGCCCGGACATCCTTCAGGGCTCGGACCTTGGCGACGACGTCCTGCGGAAGGGATGAGGGTGCCGAAACCAGCAGATGAGGCGTGAGCCGTTCCTTCAGGGGAGCGACGATGCCATCGGACGATTGTGGACTCTGTGGCGCGGCCAGGAACCGCCCGGGAAGGACTCGCTCAGGGGCGGCCGGTGGATCGGCGGGCGGGCCGACGACGAAGGCCAGGCCCACGGACAACGTGGCGAGTGTCGATGTGCCGATCAGCAGGGGCAACGCCCGGCTGCTTCGCTCGAACACATCGGCCTCCTCACGCGACGCCGCCCCAGAATCTACTACGAAAGATAGGAGGTAAGGGACGCGTCGATCAAGATGGCGGAGCGGTCAGAGTCCCGTTCGGGGGTCTCCGTCGTCCGGCCGGGATGGCCGGTCCTTGTTCTCATCGAATCTCCGGCTGGCGGCCGACCTGCCGACCAGCAAAAGAACCGTGATCACCAGGAGAAAACCTGCCGCCACCAGCAGCGGTGCCAGCGTACGCAAGTCGCCCATGGATCCCCCACGGATCTCGATGGTTCCCGGGCCGTCAGCCGCAATCGACCCTTATCTACTAAGCAGAATAGTATTGTATCGCGAGGCAGGTAGTGGCGCGATCGGTCCAGGCCGGGCGCCCGGTGGCGGATATGGGGGTCGAGCCGCGGTTCAGTGGACAGGGCGGCTAGGCGGCTCATGGGGCTGGGTTGGTGAGGCCGGTCTCGTAGGCGTAGATGACGGCTTGGACGCGGTCGCGCAGGCCGAGCTTCATCAGGACGCGCTTGACGTGGGTCCGGATGGTGGACTCCTCGACCACGAGCGCGGTGGCGATCTCGCGGTTGTTCAGGCCGCGGGCGATGAGTTCGAGGACTTCCCGTTCGCGCGGGGTCAGGTCCCCGAGCGCGGGCCGGCCGGTGAGGTCGGGGGTGGGCTGGCGGGCCATGCGGTCGATCACACGGCGGGTGACGGACGGGGAGAGCAGGGAGTCACCAGCGGCGATGGTGTGGACCGCGGCGATCAGGTCTTCGGGGCGGGTGCGTTTGAGCAGGAAGCCGGAGGCGCCGGCGCGCAGCGCGCTGAAGATGTAGTCGTCCTGCTCGAAGGTCGTCAGGATCAGGACGCGGGTGGCGGGGGCGGCCGTGGCCAGTTCGCGGGTGGCGGCGATGCCGTCGAGGTCGGGCATGCGGACGTCCATCAGGACGACGTCGGGGGACAGGCGGCGGGCGCGGTCGACGGCCTGGCGTCCGGTGGCGGCCTGGCCGATGATCTCGATGGTGGGGTC
Organism: Actinomadura sp. SCN-SB; assembly: GCF_043906805.1. Classification (NCBI taxonomy): domain Bacteria; kingdom Bacillati; phylum Actinomycetota; class Actinomycetes; order Streptosporangiales; family Thermomonosporaceae; genus Actinomadura; species Actinomadura sp. SCN-SB. Next base: position 5,578 of record NZ_JBIMPP010000124.1, read on the forward strand.
GTTGGCGAGGAGTTCGGCGAGTCCGGCGCGCATCAGGTCGTCGTCATCGGCGATCAGCACCCGCGTCACCGGCGGCCACCTCCGTACGGGATGCGGGCGTGGACGCGGAAGGCACCACCGGCGCGGCCCGCGTCCAAGGTGCCGCCGAGCATGGCCGCGCGTTCACGCATGCCGATCAGCCCGTGCCCGCCGCCCAGCCGGGAGCCGTTCTCGCTTGGCGCCGGGTTGGTTACGGTCAGCTCGACCGCCGCCTCGCGATAGGCCAGTTCGATCCGGGCACCGCCCGTCCCATGGCGGGACGCGTTCGTCAGCGACTCCTGCAGGATCCGGTACGCGGCCTGGTCGGCGGCGGTGGCCAGCGGGCGCGGCGTACCCGAGGCGTCGAGGGTGATCCGGTGCCCGGCGGCCGTGTGGTGGGCGATCAGTGTGTCGAGGGAGGCGAGCCCGGGCGGTGCCTCGACGCCCGGGGACGACGGGACGTGCGGAGCGCCTTCGCGGAGGGTGCCGACGATGGTGTCGATCTCCTCGGCGGTGCGCCGCGCCAGGTCCTCGATCGCCTGCAGGGCGGCGCGTGAGCGTTCGGGGTTGCGGTCGTGGCCGAGGCGGGCGGCACCGGCGCGGACGGCGATCACGCTGATCGCGTGTCCCGCGGAGTCGTGTAGGTCGCGGGCGATGCGGGTGCGTTCCTCGGCCGCGGCGAGCAGGCGTTCGCGTTCGGCCTCGCGTTCGGCCCGAATGGCGCGTTCCCGGAGGTCGGCGATGTGCTCACGGCGCAGCCGCGAGCGGTCACCGGCGAACCAGGCCAGGGCCCAGGCCACGGGTGTGGGGAACAGTCCGATGCTCGGGAAGGCCGGCCGTGTCGCGGCGGTCGCGACGAGGTAGGCCGCCAGCAGCGCGATCACCGTGACGGTGGTACGCCGCGTCCACGGATGGTGCCGTTCCCGGCTGGAGGCGAGCAGGTAGAGCGCGGCGGCGGGGCCGAGCAGCACGTCCAGCGGGTAGTGCAGGAGTACCAGCAGGATGCCCGCCGCGGTGGTCCCCACGAACACCCCGAAAGGGGAGCGGCGCCAGGCGACGACCGGAAGCGTGGAACAGGCCGCCAGCACACCGCTGATCCAGTCGAGTCCGCGCTCGGCGGAGTGGATGGGGTGCAGGGACGCGCCCGGCCCGGAGACGACGACATTGCCGTGCGAGATGAGCAGCAGAGATCCGGCGAACACCGCACAGCTGATCGCGATGTCGAGGAGCGTCCTGGTGCGCGGCCGGGCGGCGAGGAGCCTGTGGGCCGAGGTCGTCACCATGACCCTGGACACTACCTGCGTGGACGTCGCAGGCCATCGCCCCGGTGGAGGATGCGCGTCCACAAAATGAGGACACCGAAGATCCCCACGCGGGGTGTCTTCGCCGTCGGCCCGGTCTCTGTAGACAGATGGCACAGACCGAGAGGCCCGCATGCGCTCATGAGCGGCCGCCGCGAAAGGACGACGTCATGACCGACCGCCCCCGCACTGCCCACACCGATGACGACACCGGGACCGGTCCGGCGTCGCCGGGATCGCCCCCGCGGATGCCGCGGTGGGTGAAGGTGTCGGCGATCGTCGTCGCCGTGCTGATCGTGTTGTTCGCCGTCGCCCTGTTGACCGGCCTCGGCGGGGACCACGGGCCGGGACGGCACGAGCCCGGCCAGCAGCAGGAACAGGGTCACGACCCGTCCAAGTGGAACCACCAGTGAGCGTTGGCCCGCGCATCCGCAAGTTCATGCTCACCATGCACATCACCACCTCCGTCGGCTGGCTTGGCGCGCTCGTTGCATACCTGGCTTTGGACGTCACCGCCACCGCCGGACACGACGTGCAGACGGTGCGGGCCGCCTATCTGGCCATGGACCTGACCGTCCGGTACGTCATCGTCCCGCTGGCCCTGACCGCGCTGTTCACCGGGATCGTCCAGTCGCTGGCCACCACCTGGGGCCTGTTCCGGCACTACTGGGTCGTGGTGAGCCTGCTGCTCACCCTCGTGGCCACCGGGGTCCTACTGATAGAGGCGCAGAGCGTCCGGTACCTGGCCGAGCAGGCGGCCTCCGCGCCCGACCCCCGCGCACTGCCCGGCTCTCTCTTGCACTCCATAGGCGGCCTGATCGTGCTGCTCACGATCACGGCTCTGAACCTGTACAAGCCGAGGGGCCTGACCCGCTACGGCTGGCGCAAGCAGCAGACCAAGCCCCGGCAGCGCTCCGCCGCCCTCGTGCCCTAGCCAGTTGCAGCAGGAGCCGTCCATGAAGAACGAAGCCTTCTCCCGCGTCATGACCGCGGTGGGCCTGGCCCTCGCGCTGATAGCAGGGACCGCGGCCTGCGGTACGTCCGGTGCCGAGGCCGAACGCCAGTCGGAGGTGGCCGAGCGGAGCCGCAAGGTGATGCCCTTCGACCTTGAACGCACCACGCACCACTTCACCAAGTCCGCCGACGGTGGCGTGGAGACGGTGGTGGCCGACGACCCCGCAGACCAGAACCAGATCCGGCTGATCCGCGAGCACCTCACCAAGGAGTTCTCCAGGTTCCGGCAGGGTGATTGGGGCGATCCGGCCCGCATTCACGGCACGACCATGCCGGGCATCCAGGCGCTGTCTCAGGGCTACACGCGCATCCGCATGACCTACCAGAACGTGCAGGCCGGAGCCCGGATCGTGTTCAGCACATCCGATCCCGCGATGGTCAAGGCCCTGCACGCCTGGTTCGACGCCCAAGTCAGCGACCACGGCAACCACGCCCAACCCAAATAGGCGTGTCCTGGGGACGGGCGATGAGATCCAAGCGCATGTCCGCTTCCGCAAGGGGAATCAGACCCATGCCCTGACTTCAACCGGGCCCGAGCCCGAAGCACAGCCCTGAACCATGACGATTCCCTGGACCTCAGGAAAACCGACCCGGTCGCCGTTCGCGATGCCGCGCGGCCTGGCCGGACGGCTCGCCGGCCGTCTGATGCTCTGGATGAACGCCCAGCGAGATCTACTCGGGCTGCTCGACGTCCGCGCGGGCGAACGGGTCCTGGAAGTGGGTTACGGCCCAGGCGGCCTGATCCGGCTGCTCCAGCGGACCCCTGCGGCGTTGGTCTGCGGCGTTGGTCTGCGGCGTCGATCCGTCCCCTGAAATGCGCGCGCTCGCGCTACGTCCGCATCAGAAGGACGTCGCCTCGGGAAGGATCGACCTACGGCTAGG
>NZ_JBIMPP010000125.1:0-8779 GCF_043906805.1 Actinomadura sp. SCN-SB
CTAGGCGATCTCCTTGGTGCGCCGCTTCGGGCGGCCGGGGGTCAGGAAGGCGGCGGCGATGACGGCCGCCGACGCGATCGCGGCCGTGGTGAATCCCCGGGTGAAACCGGTCAGGGTGGTCCCGGTCAGGCTGGCGGCGGCGACGCTGGAGACGACCGCGGCGCCGAAGGACGCGCCGAACTCGTGGAAGGTGCTCACGATCCCGGACGCGATCCCCGCCTCGTGCGGGGCGACCTGGCCGAGCGCGGTGGCGGAGGCGACGACGAACATCGCGCCCGTACCGGCCGCGGCGACGGCCACGCCGATGACGACGCTGACCGGGTTCATGGTGATCGCGGGGACGGCCATGCCGAGCGCCGCCAGGATCAGGCCGGCGATGGCCGGTGCCCGCCCGCCCATCCGGCCGATCACGCGTCCGGTCAGGTTGGCCCCCGCCATCGTGGCCAGGGCCACCGGCAGGAACAGCAGGCCCGTCCGCAGGGCGCCGTACCCGCGGGCGTGCTGGAAGTAGAAGGTGCCCAGGAAGAACACCGCGATCATCAGCGCCGTGGCCATCCAGACGAGGAACGCGCCGGTGGCCACGGGCCGGCGGGCCAGCAGCCGGACGTCCATCAGCGGTGACCGGGCGCGCCGCTGCCACACCACGAAGAGCACGTACCCCGCGGCCGCCGCGAGGACGAGCCATCCGATGAGCGCGGTGAGCCAGCCGCGCTCGCCGGCCGCGATGAGGGCATAGATCAGCGACGCGGTCGAGGAGGTCACCAGGATCGCGCCCAGGACGTCGAGCCGCGGCCGCTCGGAGGGCGCGGGACGGGCGGGCAGCATGACGGCGAGCGCCACGACGATGACCAGGCCGATGGGCACGTTCACGAGGAACACCCACGGCCAGCCGGGTCCGGCGGTCAGCAACCCGCCCAGAAGGACGCCCAGGGCGGCGCCGCCACCGCCGAGCGCCGACCAGATGCCCAGCGCCTTGTTCCGTTCGTCGCCCTCGAACAGTGCCACCACGAGCGACAGCGCGGCGGGAGACAGCATCGCCGCGCCGATCCCTTGCGCGATACGCCCGCCCACCAGCATTTCCGCGGACGTGGCCAGCCCGGTGGCCAGCGAGGAGGCGGTGAAGACCAGCAGCCCGGCGAACAGCACCCGCTTGCCTCCGATGAGGTCGGTGATGCGCCCGCCCAGCAGCATCAGCCCGCCGAAGGTGAGCGTGTAGGCGCTGACGGTCCAGGTCAGGGCCTCGCGGCTGAGGCCCAGATCGGTCTCCATGTGCGGGAGCGCGATCGCCACGACGGTGACGTCCAAGATCAACATGAGCTGCGCCACGCCGAGGAGGCCCAGGACGCGCCATCGCGCGGGGTTCGGCTCGGGTGGCGTGACCTTCGCTTCGCGGGGTTCATCCGGCAGACCCATCGAATCTCCTCCAACTCGTACTCCTACATACGAGTTAGACGGTAGCCCATAACTCGTACATTCGCATCCGAGTTATGATGGGGATCATGACCGCTCCCTCCGCCCGTCCCCGGCGCCGGGCCGACGCCGAGCGCAGCATCGCGCGCATCGTGTCCGCCGCCCGCGCACGGCTGAGCTCGGATCCCAACGCCACCACCGACGAGATCGCGCAGGCCGCGGGCGTGGGACGCATGACGCTGTACGGGCACTTCCGCACCCGCGCCGACCTGGTCGAGGCCGCGCTCACCGACGCCCTGCGCGCCGGGGAGGAGACCCTGTCGGCTCTCGACCTGACCGGGGACGCGAGCGAGGCCCTAACGCGGCTGCTGCTGTCGAGCTGGCAACTGGTGGCGGAGTCGGCGGCGCTGCTGGCCGCCGCCGAGAAGGTCCTCCCGGAGGGACGGATCCGCGAAATGCACGATCCGGCCGTCCGGCGCATGACCGAGCTCATCGAACGGGGCAGGCGGCAGGGCGTCTTCCGCACCGACCTGTCCGTGACCTGGCTGGTCAGCGTGACGCACTACATCCTGCACGGCGCCGCCGCCGAGGTACGCGCCGGGCGTCTCCCCGCGGACGAGGCCGCCGACACGGTCACCAGGTCCATCCGGTCGGTGCTGTCCGGCTGACACCCCGGCCTCCTGGCGGCGATGCCCTCGGGCGCGACCGTCCGGAGATCCCGGTGTGGCGGAAGTTCGTGGTTGGATGTGCCGGGACGTGACGTTCGTACCGCGGACGGGAGGTCCTCATGCGACCGGCGATCGACCGCGCGACGCTCACCCGTCACATCGCCTTCGATGTCGACCGGGTGGCGCCGCTGCTCGCGCGGATCCTCGTCATCCGGGCGATCCGGAGTCTCCGGTACGGCTACGGCGAGCACGCCCTCTGGGTGGCGCAGGACATGGCCTCCGACTGCCGGGACGAGCTCGGGACGGCGGGAGCGGCCACCCGCGACCTGGCCCGCGCCCTCGTCCCCGACCACGATGCCGATCGCGACCTCGCCCTCGCGGCCGACGCCGCCGCCCGGCTGAGCGCGGCCATCAGGATCGAGGGGAACTCCTACTCGAACTACCACCAGGCCACCGACCCCGACATCTACATCGACAAGCAGCGGGCCGGTGAGCTGTGGGACGAGTGGCAGGAGCAGAAGAGCCACGTCAACGAGGCCATGCGGGACCTGCCCCAGGACCTCGGCAGTGGCGAGACCGGGTCCCTCCTGCTGGACCGCGCGCTCGACCGGGTCTTCGAACGGGGCCTGTACTACGAGATCCGCCACCACCTGTTCAGCCGGGAGCCGGAACGCGCGTGGCGCCGCAGGGTCGCCGGCGTCCTGAACGACGCGGCCCGCGCCGGGCTGTCCCGCGCCGGCACGGCGCCCATCGGCGAGGAACTGGCCGATCGGCTCCAGGCCGGGCGCCGGGCCCTGGACGGCACGGAGCCGAGCGCGTGGGCACGGAACGCCGCGAGCCGTCTTGACGAGATCGCGATCCCGCTGTTCACCGGGCGGGAACCGTACACCGCCGTCCGGGGCACCGCGATCAGGCTGCTGGCGCTGTGCCTGGCCTGCGAATCGGAGGCCGCCCGGATCCCCGTGGCCGACGACCCGTACCGCCGCGTCGTCATCGGGATCACCTTGATGGAGCAGGACGCCCCTGAGGACGACGCTGAGGACGACCCGTGACGGACGATCAGGTCAGAAGGCGGGCCAGGTCCACGATATCCTCGGCGATGAGGTCCACGCCGGGCGGCGCCGGGACGGGATCGGCCTCGGGGCCCACTCCAGCGGGCGCGGGACGAAGGCGGTCCGCAGGCCCGCCCGAGCCGCCGCCGCGAGATCGTCCGGGTGGCAGGCCACCATCAGGAGGCGTCGCGGTTCGACCTGTAGAAGCTCGGCGGCGGTGAGGTAGACGCGCGGGTCCGGCTTGTAGGAGCGGACCAGCTCGGCCGACAGGACACAGTCGAACCGGAGCCCGGCCTGTTTGGCCAGCCGGGTGAGCAACCCGACCCCGCCGTTGGACAACGTCGCGCTGATCACCTCGGACTCGTGCAGCAGCTCCAGGCCGGGCAGGGCGTCGGGCCAGGCGCGCAGGCGGTGCCAGGCCCGCACGAGTTCCCGCCGGTCCTCCTCGCCGAACGCGTCGAGCCCGAACTCGGCCAGCACCTCGTCCAGCATCGTCCTGTGCAGCTCGTCCAGCGGCCGGTACGGCGTCTCACCGGACAGGACGCCGCGGAGCGCGGGCCGGTAGCGCCGGCGCCAGGCGTCGGCCACGGCGGGCCAGTCGGCGTCCAGCCCGGCCCGGCGGCCGGCGGACGCCAGCTCGCCGGTCACGCTGGACCGCCAGTCGGTCATCGTCCCGAAGACGTCGAACACCGCGGCCTCGATGCCCAGCGACATGCCCCGCCCTCCGTTCCTCGGCGAACACTTATCACGCGGGCACCTTGTTCCGGAGGGGTTGCTTTGGACCGATTCACCATGAATCGTGGAGATCGACTCGAGGCGAGGAGGATCCATGACGGAGTTCTGGCGGGGAATCAAGCCGGTACCGCAGGTCTTCAAGCCGGACGCGGTGCCGGAGTCCTACATCTCCAACGCGCCGACCGACGACGAGCGCTACTTCGCGCCGCTGTCGGAGACGGTGGGCACCCGGCCGCTGTGGATCTCCCCCAGCCAGAACCGCTGGTGCGACGTGCTGATGGCGCGCGGCGCCGGGATGGTGAACCGGCACTACCACCCGCAGCAGGTCTTCGCGTACACCATCTCCGGCAAGTGGGGATACCTCGAACACGACTGGGTGGCCACCGCCGGAGACTTCGTCTACGAGGCCCCCGGCGAGGCGCACACGCTGGTGGCGTACGAGAGCGACGAGCCGATGCGGGTGACCTTCAACGTCACCGGCCCGCTGCTGTGGCTCGACGAGGAGGGCGAGGTCGTCGGCACCTTCGACGTGTTCGACTACATCGCGCTCTGCAAGGAGCACTACGAGAAGGTCGGGCTGGGCGCCGAGCTGATCGAGAGCCTGTACCGCTAGCCGCCGGACCGGCCGCTCAGGTGCGCCGGACGGTCTCGCGGTACTGCGCGGCGGTGAGCCCGATCTGCCAGGCGGCGGCCTCCAGCGGATCCCGGATCCAGCCGGGGACCAGCTCGCCGAACTCCCGCCGGGTGCCGTCGCGTTCCACCGTGCCGTTGACCATCACGAGCAGGTGCAGGTGGTCCTCGTACAGCTCCTCGACGCACCAGAGGCTGAGGACCTGCCCGGGGTTGCCCGGGTCCGGCGTCTCCCGGCCGACCCGCGGCCAGCCCGCGCGGGCGGCCACCTGACGCCAGCCGGCCCGTCCCGCCAGGATCTCCACGGCGCAGCGCCGCTGCTCGGAGTTGCGCAGCGACACCGCCCGGTCGATCGGGACGTCGCCCTCGATGATCTCGCGCGGCACGGTGACGCCGTGCCACGCCCACAGGCACCAGCCGTCGGGGTACCGCACCGCCGGCCCGCTCGGATGGTGCAGCCGTCCCTCGGCGTCGCGGTGCAGCTCGGCGGGGCGCTCGGTGAGGATCACGCTGTCGCGCATCGGCCACCACTCCCCGGCCGCCCGTGCCACCTGGAGCAGGCCCTGGCTGTGGCGGTCGGGTTCCCAGACACCGCAGCGTGCGAGGAAGTCGAGCTGGGCGAGCCGCGGCGCCAGCCTCGGAGGGAGCGCGCCGAGCCGGGGCAGCGCCCCCGCTTCGGGATGCCGCCACGCGTCCTGCCAGTTGGCGGCCACCTGGTCGACGGCCGCGGCCACGGCCTTGTCCAGCCCCGCATCGACCGCGGCGGCCACCTCCCGGCGGAGCCGGGTCAGCGGCGCGCCCCATCGCGGGTCCCGCTCCAGGCCGGCCAGGCCGGCCGGCAGCGGGTCCAGCATGATCAGGTCGGTCTCGGGAGGGTTCTGGGGAACGCGCTCGACGATGTCCTCGGCGGTCCGTTCCGGCAGCGTCCGCCATGCCCGCCTGGTGACCACCGGCAGCCGGCCCGCGCGGATGTCGGCGCCGATGCCGCCCGCCCTCGGCGAGCCCAGCCAGATCACGTGCTCCGGCGGCGTCCGGCCGGCGCCGAGGTAGACGTCCTGGACGCCGTCCTCGGCCGCCGCCCGGTCCGCCGGGCGCGCCGCCAGGGCGTGGCCCACCCACTCGTCCCGCACCGACGGCAAGAGCGCCTGTTGCTCCGCCGTCGGCGCCGGTGGAGGCGGGCCGTGGCCGTGCGCGTCCCGCAGGTCAGCCATCTCCGCCCGCCATCGTCAGTCCGCGACGAAGCGGACGGTCGAGTTCCATGCCCGCTCGCGCGCCTGGCGTTCGAGTTCGGCGCGTTCACGGGCGGCCTGCTCACGAGCCGCCTGCTCGCGTGCCGCCTGCTTACGGGCCAGCTTGCGGGCCTGTTCGCGCTTGCGGCGGGCCCCCGGGTCGAGGAGGCGCGGCGCCACCTCGCGCTTGCGGCGCAGGACGTACCGGCCGGGCGCGATCCCGGTGTTGCCGTGCTCGGGGTGGTCCAGCCACGCGGTCGCGCCCTCGCCGACCTCCAGCGTCCCCAGGACGATGTCGTCCGAGGCGCCGTCGCGAGCGTCGTAGCGGACGTCGCCGGAGGCGAGCAGCAGGTGCGTGTGACCGCCCGCCTCTCCGCGGACCACGGCGACCCCGGCGGCCGGGACCCGCGTGGTCGGGCGCACGTGGTCCTCCGGCGCCATCGCGGCCGGGATCACCGACACGTCACCCTGGTGCTGCAATCCGGCGATCGTCGGAATGTCGAGTTCGGCGGCCAGGTGAGCCAGGTCGGCTCCGTCCGACCGCACCGTGCTGAGCAGTTTCACTACCGCCTCCCGCGAAGTTCCTTAGCCGGACGGTAGCGAGGTCTTTCCAGAGGGGAAACGGAATTTTCCGGCCGTACCGCCCGGCGGATCAGCGTTCGGTCGTGCCGGCGTCGACGTACAGCTGGCTGCCGGTGACGTACCGGGACTCGTCCGAGGCCAGGTAGACCACGGCATGGCTGACGTCCATCGGGTCGATGTACGGCACGGGCAGAAGGTTGAGGGATTGGAAACCCTCGTCGATCCGCCGCTTGCTCGGAGCCTCGACCCCGGGGAAGAAGACGCGGTAGGTGGCGTCGTTGAGCGCCATGCGGGTGCCGACGGTCGTCGGATGCACGGTGTTCGCGAGCTGGTCACGATGACCGATCCGCCGTGACCGGCCTCGATCATCGCGGGCACGGCCGCCCGGATGGTCTTCCACACGCCGTCCAGGTTGACGCCGATCATCTCCGACCAGGTCTCCTCCGGGAGCTCCCAGGTGCGCCCGAACGAGAGGATCCCGGCGTTGGCGACCAGGACGTCGAGCCTGCCGAACCGGTCCATCGCCGCCCGCACGGCCGCGCGCAGCGCCGCCAGGTCCCTGACGTCCGCGCGTGCCGTGAGGCAGGCGCGGCCCTCCTTCGCGACGAGCTCGGCGGTCTTCGCCAGGTCCTCGTCCCGCCCGAGGTCGTAGGGGACGGTGGGCAGGTCGGCGCACACGTCGACCGCGACGATATCGACCAAAACACCCCGTCGCCCGTGCGGCAAATGATCATTTGCCGCGGCCCCCGATCTCGGGCATTTCCGGTTGAACGCCTGGAACGTCTGCCATTGTTGGAGCGGATCGAGGCGGCGGCGAGTTAACGATCTTCATACGACCGAAAGATCGTTGAGCCTCCGCGCGCGGACCGCGCCCGCCGGTCCCGTCGCAGCACCGGTCAGCACTGGTCAGAGGGCTGGTCATAGAGCCGGTCAGAGAAACGTCCTCACCTTCTCGGTCAAACCGCTTGACCCGCCGATGCCGAGGTTGGAATCATCCTGGTTCACCTTGGGTCATTTTGAATCAGTCTGGCGGGCACCGGCCCGAGGGCGGCCACCGCGCCGTCCCGCGCGGGGAAGGAGAGATCGCCGTGATTGCCGAGGTCGGCGGGCACGACAACGGCGTGAACGGCGTCCGCGGGCAACTGGCCTCCGAGCTGCGGCGGCTGCGCGGCATGTCCGGGATCTCCGGGAGGGACCTGGCCGCCCGGCTCGGCATCAGCCAGTCGAAGGTGTCGCGCATCGAGTCCGGCGCCACGATGCCCTCCCTGCCCGAGGTCACCGCGTGGGTGCGGACGGTCTCGGGCGACGACGAGACCGAACGGCGGCTGATCGCCATCACCGAGGCGGCGTTCACCGAGGTGCAGGCGTGGCGGGCGGCGCTGCGCGACCGGTCCCACCTCCAGGACGAGACCCTGGAACGGGAGAGCCGGACGAGCCGGTCGCAGACGTTCCAGCCATCGGTGGTGCCCGGCCTGCTCCAGACGGCGGAGTACGCGCGCCGCGTCTTCACCCTCTTCAGGGAGATCCCGTACGGGCCCGCCGAGCTGGCGGCGGCCGTGGCGGGACGGCTGGATCGCCAGCTCGCCCTCTTCCAGGAGGGCAGGCGGTTCGACTTCCTCATCACGGAGGCTGCGCTGCGCTGGCGGCCCGGGCCACCGCAGTTGCTGCTGGCCCAGCTCGACCGGGTCGCCAGTCTCAGCACGCTGGACAACGTGCGGATCGGCGTGATCCCCAGCGACGCGGAGGCCGTCACCTACACCTCGCACGGTTTCGTCATCTTCAACGACGACCGGGAGGCCGCCGGCACCGGCGACACCGGGTCCGAGGGGTCCGACTCCTACGTCACGGTGGACCTGATCCACGCCAGGCTGAACGTCACCGGCCCCGACGATGTGGAGCTCTACCGGCGACGGTGGGAACTGCTCTCGGAAATGGCGCTGTCGGGGGACGACGCCCGCGCCTTCCTCGCCCGGCTGGCCGCCGATATCCGGGGGGAGGGCGGGTCGTGAGGGCGGCGCAGGCACCCGGCCGCGCGTCACGGGGACCGCGGGGAGCGGCGGAGTCGTGGGGGTCCGCCGCTCCCCGCGCCGAGGCGGGCGGATCAGCCGATCGCGTCGGCCAGGAACCGGTGGAGGTCGAACTCGCCGACCTTGACCGCCGCCACGAAGGCGTTCCACTCCGCGGCCGTGAAGATCAGCGAGGGCCCCTCGGGGTCCTTCGAGTCACGGACGGCGATCGCGGTCAGCAGGGTCGCCTCCACGCAGTCACCGCCCCCTTCGCTCAGCGAGCTCTTGAACCAGGTGGCCTTGTCCAGGAGCTTGTCCACAGCGGTCATGTTCTTCCCTTTCCCTTTCCGATGGGGCACCTTGCACCTCGCCCCCAATCATGGAAAAGGGCTCCGGCAAGGAACGGGGCAAGAGAACGGGGACACCTTTCGGTAAGCCCTCCGGTAAGCGTTCAAGTTTCTTTTCCC
>NZ_JBIMPP010000126.1:0-7905 GCF_043906805.1 Actinomadura sp. SCN-SB
GGCGGGGATGCCCGACAATGGGGGCCATGAGCGTGGGACCTGGACCCGACGACGAGCGCCCGGTGGATCTGTCCGACGACGATCTGGTGATCCTGCCGGACCAGACCTCCGACGACACCGACACCGGCTGGGGGGAGTGGCGTGGAGGCGACGACGACGATCGGCTGATCGAGGACCGTCCGCCGCACTGGTGAGGCCCAGGAGCCTTCAGACCAGCACGCCCATCACGAAGCCCATCGCGATCACGGCGGCCAGGGCGACCATCATCCGCCAGCGGTAGCGGGGGATGCGCTTGGGGCGCGGCTTCGGCGTGGGCGCCCGGCCGTCCCGCAGCGCCCGGACGACCTGCCGGGACGTCGGGCGGGCGGCGGGGTTCTTGTCCAGGCAGCGCGCGGCCAGTTCCCGCAGGGGGCCCTCCAGGTCGCCGAGGTCGGGGCGCCGCGAGGTGACCCTGCGCAGGACGGCCGCGTCCGGGCCGGTGCCGAAGGGCGGGCGTCCCGTCGCCGCGTACACGAGCGTGGCGCCCCAGGCGAAGACGTCGGCGGGCGGGCCGACCGGCTCGTCCTCGACCTGCTCGGGCGCCAGGTAGGACGGCGGCACCTCCCGCGCGGCGGTGCTCACCTTGGCGCCCTCGGGGGCGAGGATGACGTTGCCGGGGTGGAGGCTGCCGTGCATGGTGCCTTCCTTGTGCCGCCTGGCCAGTGCCTTGGCGGTACGCAACGCCAGCTTGTGGAGGTCCGCTTCGGGCAGCGGCCCGTCCTTCTCGACGGCCTGGCTCAGGGGTGTGCTGATGGCGGCGGCCTCGCCCGCTCGGGCGCCGGGGCGCTCGGGCACGGGGGCGGCGTCCGAGTCGAGCGTGCGCCGGGCGGGTTGGGTGCCGCCGCCGTCGGGCCGGATCTTTCCGGAGCCCTTCGCGCCGGTGGGCACCGGCGTGAGATGCGGGGGACGGGGTGACGCCCTCCCACGGGAGGAATCGTGCGGCACTGAAGACTCCGACTCGGCGGGGACGGACGGAACGAGCCTCCCATTTCTACCGCGTGGCCACGACATGGAGCAGCGGAACGGGCGATCTTCGCCGTCCGGCCCGGCGGCTATGCCTGGCGGGTGGTGGCGGCGACGGCCAGGTCCTCCAGGGCGAGCCGGGCCTCGCCGGTGATCGGCGCGGTGCGCAGCGCCTCCGCGGCCTCCTCGGCGTAACGGCCGATCATGGCCTCGCAGGCGGCGAGCCCGCCGGTGTCCACGATGATCCCGCGCAGCTCGGCGACCCCCGCCGCGTCCAGCCCGGGATCGCCCAGCAGCCGGTCGATCACCTCGGCCTGCGCCGCGCTGGCGCGTGCCACCGTCTGCGCCACCAGCACCGTCCGCTTGCCCTCGCGCAGATCGTCGCCCGCGGGCTTGCCGGTCTCCGCCGGGTCGCCGAAGACGCCCAGCACGTCGTCCCGGAGCTGGAAGGCGATGCCCAGCGGACGCCCGTAGGCGCGGAGGGCGCCGGTCACCTCGGGGGAGCCCCCCGCCAGCGCAGATCCCAGGTGGAGGGGCCGCTCGATCGTGTACTTCGCGCTCTTGAACTCGACCACCCGCAGCGCCGCGTCCACGGTGCCGGTGCCGCGCACGCCCTCCAGCAGGTCGAGGTACTGGCCGGACATCACCTCGGTGCGCATCAGGTTGTAGACGGCGCGCCCGTCGGCGATCCGCGCGGCGTCAAGGTCGCTGGCCTCGTACATCTCGCTGGACCAGGCCAGGCACAGGTCGCCCAGCAGGATCGCGGCGCCCTCGCCGAACGGCGCGGCGGCGCCCGGCCGGCCCTCCTGGACGGCCAGCGACTCGAAGCGCCGGTGCGCCGACGGCTGCCCGCGGCGGGTGTCGGAGGAGTCCATGACGTCGTCGTGGACGAGGGCGCTGGCCTGGAGCAGCTCAAGGGACGCCGCCGCGGTGACGATCCCCTCCCTGGGCTCCTGGCCTCCCGCGGCCTGCCAGCCCCAGTAGCAGAACGCCGGCCGGAGCCGTTTGCCACCGGCCAGCAACGCGTCCAGCGCGGCCAGCATGGGCGCCAGGTCGGGGCTGATGGAGAGCAGAGCGGGACGCTGGCCGTCGACGAAAGCCCGCAGTGCCGCGTCGACCTCCTTGCGGATGCGGCTTATGGACATGCCGTGATCGTATCTACCCCGATGTGGTCTCTTCTCCACCTGTACTGGAGTATTTCGTCGGATCCGCTGAGACTTCCGTTATTTCTGGGCGCGGGCGCGGGCGTGATATCACGCGCACACTCGGCCGGCGTTGCCGGTGGTCTTGCGATCCTTTGGGCGGTCCGGGGCGAGAAGGGGCGCCGCGCGGCACTAGGCTTGGAAGATGCCCAGCCAACGCCCTGACCGAGCCCCCACCATCCGTGAGCTGCTCGCCGCCGGTGGCAGGTCCTTCTCGTTCGAGTTCTTCCCGCCGAAGACGGACAAGGGCGTACGCAACCTCTGGCGCGCGATCCGCGAGCTGGAGACGCTGCGGCCGACGTTCGTGTCGGTGACCTACGGCGCGGGCGGCGGGACCCGCGACACGACCGTGGACATCGTGGAGCGGATCGCCACCGAGACCACGCTCATCCCGGTCGCGCACTTCACCGCGGTCAACCACTCCAAGGCCGAGCTGCGCAACCTGATCGGCCGGTTCGCCGCCGCCGGCGTCCGGAACATGCTCGCGCTGCGCGGCGACCCGCCCGGCGACCCGATGGGGGAGTGGATCAAGCATCCGGAGGGCGTGGAGTACGCCGCCGACCTGGTCAGGATGATCCGCTCGTACGGCGACTTCTGCGTGGGCGTGGCCGCCTTCCCGTACAAGCACCCCCGCTCACCGGACGTGGAGAGCGACACCCGCCACTTCGTGGCCAAGTGCCGGGCGGGCGCCGACTACGCCATCACGCAGATGTTCTTCCGCGCCGAGGACTACTTCCGGCTGCGCGACCGGGTCGAGGCGGCCGGCTGCGACACCCCGATCATCCCGGGGATCATGCCGGTCACCCAGATGAGCACCATCGAGCGGTCCGAGCAACTGTCGGGCGCGCCGTTCCCGCCCGAGGTGAGGGAGCGGTTCGAGGCCGTCGCCGGCGACCCCGAGGCGGTCCGGCGGCTCGGCATCGAGCACGCCGCCGAGCTGTGCCGGGACCTGCTGGAGCAGGACGCCCCGGGCATCCACTTCATCACCTTCAACAAGTCCACCGCGACCCGTGAGGTCTACTCGCTGCTGGACGCCCCGTCCTACACCGGTCCCTACGCGGGTCCTCCGGCGGGCTGGGACGCGGGCGCGCCGTCCCGCTCGTACGGGGCCAGCGGCAGGGTCGCGCCCATCACCGCATAGGGCGGCCCTCCACCGGGGAACACGAACCCGGTCAGCAGGTCCACCATGCCCACGGACCGGTACAGCCTGCGGGCCGGGGTGTCCTCGTCCCCGGGGTCCAGGGTGGACAGCACCACGGTCCGTTCCGGGCGTCCCTCGCACAGGGTGTTGAGCAGCCTCCGCCCGATGCCGTGCCGCTGGTGATCGGGATGGACGTGCAGCTCGGCGACCTCGAACACGTCGTCCAGCCAGCGTGCCGCGTGCGCGCCGCCGCCCGTCCGGGTCAGCGCGTCCCGGACCACGTCGTGCCACCACTGGCCGGTCTCGCCGCGGAACCCGTAGCCGAACCCCTGGAGCGTCCCGCCCGCGCGTGACAGCAGCGACCCTCCCCGGCGTTCGGCCACGACCGCCCTGAACGCGGGGTACGTGGCGTGCCGCTCCATGATGGTGTGGCGGCCGGGGAGCTGTTCGGGTGGCGGTCGCATCGCCGCCGCGTACACCGCCAGGATCGGCCCGAGCCGTCTCAGGAAGGCCCGGTGGTCGATGTCACGCAGCTTCGCATCCTTCACTTGGTAGAGAGTAGACCCGCCCGCCTTGCCGGTGTGGTGTGCGGGCGATCCCCGGCTCGCAGGGGTCAGGCGCGCGGAATCGTCCGGTGGGTGGCGGACAGGCGGTCGTAGATGTCCCACAGGATCCTGTCGGCGGCCTTCCGCAGCGAGCCGCGGTTGGCGTCGAGATGCCCGCCCCACTGGCGGGCCTCCGGTCCTAACCAGGCGTCCGTCTCGTTGAGGGTCCTTACGGCGGGGTCGAGGGCGTCCCTGAGCCTCGTGATGCCTCCGTAGGCGTCCGCGTACGCCTGGTAGAGCTCCCGGTACGCGGGGTTGGGGCGCTCGGTCGGCGGCAGTTGGGACGCGGCGGCGGAGTCCAGGGGCGGCGGGACCGCGGAAGGGGGAGGCGGCGGAGCCATGGCTAACCGGCCTCGCGTTCTGGGACGGGCGTCTCGGCGGCGGGCGGGAGGTCGAGCCTGCCGATGGCCTCGCGCGTCCGATGGCTCATCTCGGCCCCGGTGAGGACCTGGACGGCCACCGGGTGAACGCCCGCCCGGTCCGCCTCTGCCAGGAACGCCCGCAGCCACCGCACGTCCATCACCACGTGATGGCTGGCCGTGCCGAGCGACTCGCGCACTATGGCGAGCCGCGCCGGGTCGCCGTCCGCCGCCTTGAGCAGATCGGCGGCCATCGCCGGCCCGAGCCGCTCGTAGAGCCTCTCGGTGTAGTCGGGATCGCCGGCGTTCGCCTTCAGCCGAGCCCAGACCTCCTCGGGGACGGGCTTGCGGTCCTGGACGGCCGCGGCCACCGCCGGCGCGTCGGACCTGGCGGCCTTCGCCGCGTCCTGGCGGGTGGCGAAGTTGCCGAGATCGCCGCCCGCCCCGTTGGGCGTGAGCGAGGGACGGCGCGGCGGGGCCGTCGCGGGGCCGTCGCTTCGCGGACTGCCGCTGGGCGGCCTCGGTGGGGGCGGTGCCTGGACGCCGCGTCCCCGGTCCGGATGCGTGATGGCGTAGTGGTAGCGGCGGGTCAGCATGCCGAGCTGGTCGGCCGTCCACTGCGCCACCTGCTCGGCCTGCCGGTAACCCGCCGCGGACACCCCGGGCGGCGGGCGGTGCCCGTTCAGCCAGCCCCTGATCGCCGCCTGCGCGTCCTGCATCTGCTTGATCAGGTGGTTCAGCGCCGGTGGATCGATGCCCCGGAAGTCGGCGTCGCGCGCCGCCGGGCCGGTACGCATCTGCCCGGTCATGCCGCACCCCCTCGACGTGCCTCGCCCCCGGCCATCCAGGATCACATCGGCGTCACGCGCTGTCGAGCGCCTTGCGCACCGACGCCTCGTCCCGCGCCACGACCGCGCCGCCGTCGTCCGTCAGGACGATCGGCCGCTGGATCAGCACCGGGTTCGCGACCATCACCTCGATCCAGCGGGCCCGGTCCCGTTCCATGTCCTTCAGCCCGAGCTCCTTGGCGACCGGCTCGTTCAGCCTCGCCACGTCCCACGGCTCGGCCCCGATCCGCTTCAGCACCGCGTCCAGTTCCTCCGCGGTCGGCGGGTCGTCCAGGTAGCGGCGCTCGGTGTAGGCGACGCCCGCCTCGTCCAGGGCCGCCTTGGCCGTCCGGCTCTTCGAGCAGCGCGGGTTGTGCCAGATCTCCGTCATGCCGTCTCCACCCCCACATCGGCGGCCTCACCGCCGGTGATCCTCAACAGTTCCTTGTACGAGGTCGGGAACACGGTATGGGCGATGCCGCCCGCGGCCCACACCTGGTCGTACTTGTCCAGCCACACGTCCACCAGCGTCCGGACCGGCGCGGGGTGCCCGACCGGCGCGACACCGCCGATCGCCTGGCCGGTGGCCTCCCGGACGAACTCGGGCGTCGCCCGTGCGACCTTGGCCGCGCCCACCAGCGCGGCCACCTTCGCCGTGTCCACCCGGTGCGCGCCGCTCGTCAGCACCAGCAGCGGCTCCCCGTCCGCGTCGAAGACGAGGCTGTTGGCGATCGCGCCGACCGGGCAGCCGATCTGCTCCGCCGCGGCCCGCGCGGTCGGCGCCGGCTCCGGCAACTCGATGATCTCTCCCGCCGCGCCCTGCTCGCGCAGGACGGCGGCGACGCGTTCGGCGTTCGGATGCATGCCCTCACCTTAGGGCCCGGCGTCCTGAGCAGGACATTGGTATATCCGTGGTCGTGCTTTGGCGTGTGATGTCGGGACCGCGGCAACGGAATCCTTCTAAAGTGTCCGGATCCCCCTCTTGAAGGGCGACCGCGCCCGACGCGGGGGAGCCGGACGCGCGAGGGAGCCAGATGAGCGTTCTGAAAGGCACACTGCTGATCGCGGGCGGTGCGGTGCTGGTGGCGGGGTGTGCCGGAGGCTCGACGACCGCGGGCACGGCGGGGCGGACCCGCGCGCCCGCCGCGTCCCCCTCCACGGCCGGGCCGACGGCCACGCCGACGCCGACACCGCAACGGCGGACGCTCAAACCCGGGGCCAAGGGCGACGACGTCAAGCGACTGCAGCGGCGCCTCAAGGACCTCAAGTACGACCCGGGGCGCGTCGACGGCAAGTACGGGCTCTCCACTCAGATGGCCGTGTGGGCGTTCCAGAAGGTCAACCGCATCAAGGTGAGCAGCAGGGTCGGCGCGAAGACCTGGGCGGCCCTCGACGCGCCCGAACAGCCCAAGCCGATGGCCAAGAAGCGCGAGGACGACCGCGTCGACGTCGACCTGCGCCGCCAGTACCTCGTCGTCTACAAGGACGGCAAGCCCGACCTCATCACCCACATCTCGTCCGGGTCCGGCGAGTTGTACTGCGCCAAGGACCGCGGCGCCACGGTCGCCCGCTGCCGCTACGCGACCACCAGCACGGGCGACTTCCGTACGGGACGCCGCGCGTCCGGGTGGGAGACCTCACCGCTCGGGCGGCTGTACAACCCGATCTACTTCAACGGCGGCATCGCCTTCCACGGCGCCCTCGACGTGCCCCGCTACCCGGCCTCACACGGGTGCGTCCGGCTTCCCATGCACATCGCCGAGTACTTCCCGGAGCGGGTCGGGACCAACGTGCCCGTCCATGTCCGCAGGCCCCGCTGACCCCCTGGCGGCTCTCCCGCAACGGTGACCTCGCAAGATCACTGTGGGTCACACCACTCGTTCGAACGCATTGACGAATCAGCGTCAGAGCGCTTTACTGTGAATGCGTCGAACTTATGTTCGACGTGGTACGGGACTCGCGGACCGTGCCAGGGCGACGTCCCCGCCGAGACACGCGTCTCGGCGGGACGGACGGCCGGGCGGAGTGAGGGGAAGCACTCCGCCCGGCGGGCCCGAGCCGGAAGGAGGCAGTCATGTCCGGAACGATGACCGCGCGCACGGCTGAGCGGCACACCACCGCCCTGCACTCCTCAGCCGAACGCATGCCGAGCCCCCGCCGCCGCCCCCTCCAGCCGCCCCGCCCCGCGCAGACCGCGGTGGGGCAACTGCACGCCGCCCGGATGGGCCTCGCCGAGGCCGCCGAGGCCACCACGCCCGCCGTCCGGTACGTCTGCGCGCACCTGGCGGCCCTCCGCGCCGCCGCGGCGGTGCTCGCGTCCAAGGAACCCGTCGACACCCACCGCCGCGGACGCCCCCGCAGCGTCTGGGTGCTCCTCCCCGAAGCCGAACCCGCCCTGCGCGAATGGGCCGCCTTCTTCGCCGCCGGCGCCGACAAACGCGCCGCCGCCGAAGCCGGCCTCCCCCGCGCCGTCACCGCCCGCGAAGCCGACGAACTGCTCCACGACGCCGGCATCTTCGTCTCCCTGGTCGAAGACACCCTGGGCGTCCCCGGCCAACCCACCCTCCCCATCCCCGAAGCCAGCTGACGGGAGAACATCAAGCCCGCCCGAAGGGCCCCACCGGAGCCCACTGACCGGCCGCCCACACACGGCGGCCAACACCAGGAGCCGGGGCGTCGCACACCTCTTCCCCAACCACGACGCCCCGGTTTCTGCTGGGTTTATTGCAGGCGCAAGCTGCGCTCGTCGCTGGCGCTCCTCTGTGTTTG
>NZ_JBIMPP010000127.1:0-7597 GCF_043906805.1 Actinomadura sp. SCN-SB
CCCTGAAGAAGAGCTCCGACGGCCAGTGGCGTGTCAGTACATATATGTACCCAGGCAAAGGCTGCCGAAGGTGAAGCACCTTGTCTCCGCCGCCCTCCTCGGCGGGCTCACCCTCGGTTCACCCACGCCATCGGCACTGGCCCAGGAGCCGAAGCCGCTACCTCCCAGAGCCGAACTGGGCGGCTACGGGTATGGCGTCCCGGGACACAAGACGCCGGGCGTCCCGCAGTCCTCCGAGTCCTCGGCTGTCGGCATCCCGGCGAAGTTCTACGAGGTGCACGGGGATGTGATCTGCCGGCCTGGGGAGATCGCGATCCGGGTGTGTTTCCCGTATCGGCCGTCAGGTCCGGGGCCTTCTGCCCAGTCGGTGGCGTTGGCGCAGTGGCGTAGGTTGCCGATCCCCCTTCCGGAGGTGGGGACGGCCCCACCGCGCGGG
Organism: Actinomadura sp. SCN-SB; assembly: GCF_043906805.1. Lineage (NCBI taxonomy): Bacteria > Bacillati > Actinomycetota > Actinomycetes > Streptosporangiales > Thermomonosporaceae > Actinomadura > Actinomadura sp. SCN-SB. The sequence goes on from NZ_JBIMPP010000127.1 coordinate 437, forward strand.
GCTCCAGGGTTGGTGGGACTACCGCATTGGTTCTGGGTGTCCAACTGGCAGACGCTGACCGATCGTGCTCAGGCGGGCGGTTCGTGGATCGAGATCGTTGCCCGGCCGCAGAGCGTGGTGATCGATCCGGGTGGCGGGCAGCCCTCCGTGCGGTGTGCAGGACCGGGCAATGCCTTTGACCCCTCGCGGCCCGTGGAGGCGCAGCGTCCGCAGTGCTCCTACCGGTTCGGGCGATCGTCGTTGGGGTTGCCGAATGGGTCTTACCGGGTGCGAGTGACGGTGGTGTGGGGCGGCACTTGGACCGGCTCGGGCGGGACTGGTGGTGCACTCCCATCGCTGGCCAGGTCGACGAGTTTCCCGGTGCGGGTCGTCGAGGCACAGGGCTTGTACAGGTGAGAACGGACTAGGTGATGGGATCGACGAGCAGGACGCTGCCCAAGCCCAGGACTCCCCAGAAGGAGGGTCGGGAACGGCGGTGGCAGGTGCAGGGGCGGTTGGCCCGACAGCGTCGTCCGGCCTGGTTGGCAGGCGGCGCGGTCTTGATGGCCGTGGCGGCGCTGACGAACGTGTACTTCATCCATAGCTTCGATCGGCGGGTGCCGGTGGTGGTGGTCGCGAGGGACGTGCCGGTCGGGCAGCAGATCTCCCGCACCGATCTGTCCACGGCACGGGTCGCTGTGGACTCGACTGTGCTGACGATCCCTGCGCATCAACTTGCCGAGGTAGTGGGGCAGCGCGCCGCAGTCGGTCTGCGTAAGGGAACGCTGCTGGCCGCGTCGGAGGTCAGCGGGCAAGCCAGCCCCGGGCCGGGGCAGGCGCTAGTCACCGTTCCGTTGAAAGCCGCAGAGGTCCCACACGGGTTGGCGCCCGGTTGGCAGGTTCGCGTGATCTTCACCCCTGGCACCACGGCAGGAGCCACGCCCGCTGCTCCCGGTAGCGCACAGGGGCAGGACGGCGGCCGGGGCGGTACGCCCGCGCAGGAGGCCGGTCCGTCGGATGTGGCTGCGGTCGTGGATCACGTGGGTGAACCGACCACCGAGGGCACCGTGTCGGTGTCGTTGCTGGTGACTGAGGGCGACAGCGCGGTGATCGCACGGCAGCTCGCTGCTGGTGGCGTGGCGTTGGTCGTGACGGCGCGGAGGGGATGAGCCGTGGCCCTGTACTGCGTCATCTCTGCCGGTGGGTCTCCTGGCGTGACGACGTCGGCGTTGGGGTTGTCGTTGACGTGGCCGGGCCGGGTACTGCTGGCCGAGTGCGACCCGGCCGGGCGGCGGGTGCTGTCAGGGTTCATGGCCGAGCGTCTTCGCCGGCCTCCCGGGCCCGGGCTTCTCGGACTGGCGATGGCCTTGCAGAACACCCCAGACGCGAAGGATGAGCTGGAGGAGTACACGCTGCCGCTCACCGAGTCGGGTGACGCACGGTTGCTGTACGGCATTCATGATCCTCGGCACGCGCGACAGCTCGCTCCCGCATGGCGGGGGGTGGTGAGGGCGTTTCTGGCCTGGGACGGGGATGTGATCGCCGACCTGGGGCGGGTTGGTGGTGCCGAAACTCCGGTGGCCGTCTTGGAAGCCGCCGATGTGGTGGTGATGGTGCTCCGGCCGACGCTGGCCCAGGTGGATGCCGCACGTCCGCGTCTGGACGTGCTGCGCACCGTGGTTGGCGAGGGCGCGCAGATCGGACTGTGCATCGTCGATGACGGCGTCTACACCGCTGCGGAAGTGGAGCGGGTCCTGGATGTCCCCGTGTTCACCGAGCTGGCGTATTCGGTCCCGGAGGCGCGAGTGCTCTCCGATGGAACGGCACCACGGTTGACGTTCAAGACCTCGTTGCTGATGCGCGATCTGGAGACCCTTGGGCGGCGTGTACGGCAGGCAGCTGCCGAGGTAGCCGACCAGGTCGAACAAGCCCGGTCAGCGCTCACCGCGGGGAGCGGCCGGTGAGCACGATTGGATGGGGGGATCCACTCTCCCCGTCGAGCTTCGCCCGCCCTCCGCGGCCACGAACCGAGGACAAGGGCGAGGCCTTGCTGGACGGCGAAGCTGGCCCCGATTGGGCGGTGATCCGGGAGATCTCCCAGAACCTGGTGGACGTGCTCAACGACGGTGTGGACCGTCAGCGGGCGCGGGAGTTGATCGAGGCCGAGGTCCGCCGGTGGATGCACGATCAGATGACCTCCGGGCGTCTGGCCCCGTCCGCGGCCGTGCAGCGGCGGCTGGTGCAGGCGGTGTTGGATCACCGGTTCGGGCTGGGGGCGTTGCAGCCGTTCCTGGAGCGGTCCGATGTGGAGAACATCGTGGTCAACGGCTGCGATCAGACCTGGATCACCTACACCGACGGAACCAAGATGCCCGGCCCGCCCGTGGCCGAGAACGACGAGCGCCTGGTCGAATGGATCCAGCTGCTCGCACGCCGCGGGAACACCGGGCGGGAGTTCTCCCACGCCAGCCCGCTGCTGGACGTCGCCCTCTCGGATGGGGTGCGGCTTGCGGTGGTGCACTGGGTGTCGCGGCGCCCGCATCTGGCGATCCGGGTGCACCGGCTGGTCGATGTCACCCTCGCCCAGCTCACCGAGCTCGGCACGCTCACCGAAGCGTTGGAGGGGTTCCTGCGGGCGGCGATCCTGGCGCGGCGCAACATCATCGTGTGCGGCGAGGTCAACTCCGGCAAGACCACCCTGGTGCGGGCGCTGGCCAACGAGATCCCGCCCGAGCAGCGGATCATCACGCTGGAGAGCGACTTCGAGCTGTTCCTGGACGACCCCAAGCTCGCCCACCGCCACCATGACGTGGTGGCGCTCGAAGCGCGGCAGGCCAACGCCGAGGGCGCTGGCCTGGTCCGTCTCCAGGACTTGGTCCCGGCCTGTCTGCGGCTGAACCCGGACCGGGTGATCGTGGGCGAGGCCCGTCAGGGTGAGCTGGCGCCGATGCTGGAGGTGATGTACAGCGGCGCCCGCGGCTCGATGTGCACCCTGCACGTGCATCGCCCCGAGCACGTGTTCAACCGGGTCGTGCAGCTGGGCCGCCGCGCCGACCTCGGCCTGAGCCCCGAGGACCTGCACCTGATGTTCGGCATGGCCGAACCCCTCATCGTCCACATCGAACGCGACACCGAACGCAACGCGCGGTACGTCACCGAGGTGATGGAAGTGGGCCCGCCCGCAGACTCCGCCGAACCCACCCGCAACCACATCTTCATTCCCGCTTCGGAAGGGCCGGGCACGCCTGCGGGCGGTCACATCAGCGCTGCGCTGCTAGAGGACCTTCAAGCACACGGGTTCGATCCCGCCCTCCTTACGGGTGACGATGCCGTCCCGAGCGGGCGGGGGTGGACGTGATGATGCTGCTGGCCGCGTGCGCTGGTGCCTGTGCCGCCGGAGCACTCCTCCTAGCCCTTGCAGGCCTGACCGACGTGGAGGCACAGGCCTCGCCGGTGCGTCCGCCGACCCGATTCGGCAAGACGCTGCGGACGATGACGCACCCGGCGCGACGGAAGCGGTTGCTGGCCGCTTGCGTGGCTGCGCTGGGGGTGTTGCTGGTGCTGCGCTGGCCGGTGGCCGCCCTCGCCGTGGGCGCGGCGGTGTACGCGCTGCCGCCGATGCTGTCGGGGCGGGCGCCGTCCCGGCAGATCGCCAAGCTGGAGGCGATGGCGCAATGGGCCCGCCGTCTGGCCGAGATGATGGGCGCCAGCCGCGGACTGGAACAGGCCCTGGCCGACAGCGCCCGCATCGCCCCCGCCCCCATCCGCGCACCGGTGGCGATGCTGGCCGACCGGCTCAACAACCACGCCCCCACCGAGCCCGCGCTGCGGGCCTTCGCCGACGACCTGGACGACCCGGTTGGCGACCTGATCGCCGCAGCGCTCATCCTGGCTGCCAAACGCCGCGGCCCCGGCACCCGCCAAGCCCTCGCCCTCCTCGCCGACGCCGTCGAACACGAAGTCCTCGTCCGCCGCGACGTCGAAGCCGAACGCGCCAGCCTGCGCACCACCCTCCTGGTCATCGTGATCTCGGTTGGCGTCCTCAGCGCCCTGTTCGCCGCCTCCCAGACCCTCGCCGACCCGTACGGCACACCACTCGGGCAGGTCGTCCTCGGCGTGGTCGCCGCCATCTACGCCCTCGGCCTGATCTGGATGAAGCGGCTCTCGGCCCTGTCCACCGGCAGCCGCTTCTTGCATACCCGTTCCACTGCCCTCGTAGGAGATCAGGGAGCGGCCTCGTGATCGGGCTCGCAGCCATCGCGGGAATGCTGGGCGCGCTCGGGTTGCTCATCGTGTTCCGCGAGCTGCGGCCTGCTCCACCACGGCTGGATGCGGCACTGGCCCGGATCCAGTCCACCCCACTCGGCGCGCCCACCTCGTCATCCTCGAGCCCAACTGGTGAGCGGGTTGGAAAATGGCTGGTCGAGCACCTGGCCCGCCCCGCCGGGATGCTGGCCATTCCCCGCGCCGACCTGGCCCTGCTCAACCGGCCGGTCGAGCGGTTCATGCTCGACAAACTGGCCCTGTTCATCACCGGGCTCATCACACCCCAGGTGTTCTTCGCCCTCGTCGCCCTGACCGGCGGCAGTCCGCCTCTGGCCGTGCCGGTCATCCTCGGCGTGGGGCTGGCCCTGGTCCTGGCGTTCGTGCCGGACTGGAACGTGCGCTCCCAAGCCCGCGAACACCGCAAGGACTTCCGGTACGCCTTCACCGCCTACCTGCAACTGGTCATCCTCGAACGCGAAGCAGGCTCAGCGCTCAACGCCGCCCTCGAAGAGCCAGCCAAGCTCACCGACGGGTGGGCGTTCGAGCGCATCCACCAAGCCCTCACCCGCGCCCGTCACGCCCAGCAGCAGCCCTGGGCCGCGCTGGCACGGCTGGGGGAGGACATCGGCGTGCGGGACCTGATCGACCTGGCCCACACCGCCGAGATCGCCGGCAGCGAGGGCGCCAAGATGCACGACGTCTTGGTCGCGAAGATCTCCTCCATGCGCCGCGAGGCCTCCGCCGCCGCACGCGCCGAAGCCAACACCCGCACCACCACCATGTGGGTCCCCACCTCCCTGCTCATGCTCGGCTTTGTCATCCTCGTCGGCTTCCCGTTCTTCTCCAAGCTCATGGGATCCGGCTGACCCCAGCGGACGACCACCGCCCAACCACCAAGAACGCCATCAACAGGGGGACGTCATGAAGTACATGAACGCTGCGGCGGTCCTGATCGCCGAATATGGGCATCGCCACCTCGACCGGCTGCGCGAACAGGCTCGCACCAGGCACGACCGGGGTTCCAGCGTCGTTGAGACGATCATTCTGGTCGCCGGGTTCGCTGGGCTCGCCTTCACCATCTACCTCGCCGTGTCCGGCAAGGTCCAAAGCTGGATCGGCAAGATCCCCGGATAACCGTGAAAGCGCACGCAACACCACGGCGACGGAAGAAGGACGAGGGTTCGGCGGCGGTCTCGATCGCCGTCGTGTTCCCGGCCATCGGCGTGCTCTTCCTCGCCCTGGCCCAGGCCGTCCTGGTCTCCGTCGCCCAAGACGTCGCGCTGGGCGCCGCCGAGGAGGGACTGCGCGTGGCCCGCGCCCGGCACGGCACCCACGCCGCAGGCCACCAGGCCGCCACCGGATTCGCCCACCACGAACCCGTCCTCCAAACCCCAACCGTCAGCGTGACCGGCGGAGACGCGATCACCGTCCGCGTGACCGGAAGCGCCCCCTCGCTCCTGCCCGGTGTGCGGTTCCGTGTTGAGCGGGCGGTTCGGGGAGCACGGGAACGCTTCACCACCCCACACCAGCCATGACCCGCCAACTGCGCCCACACCCTGCTCCCAAGGATGCGGGGAACGCGGTCGTTGAGGCGGCCATCCTTGCGCCGTTGTTCATCCTGTTCCTGGCCGGGCTCCTGGTCGCGATGCGCATCCAGCACGGCGCCGCCGTCGTTGCCCAAGCCGCCGCCGACGCCGCCCGCCAAGCCTCCATCGCCCGCACCGCGACCCAAGCCCAAGCCGACGCCACCACCAGCGCCATGGCCACACTGCGCAACCGCGGCCTGCACTGCACGCCCAACATCCAGCTCGACCTGGCGGGCTTCCGCCGCCCCACCGGCCAGGACGCCACCGTCACCGCACGCGTGACCTGCCACATCCAACTCACCGACCTCGGCCTGCCCGGCCTCCCCGGCTCCCGCACCGTCACCCGCGAAAGGCTCTCACCGATCGACCCGTACCGGGAGGTGCGCTAATTGATGCCGCCGCGCAGTCCCCATTCACGCTGTCCAAGTCCTGGCCACAGGCCTGGTGATGGCGACGGAGCACCTATCTCGCCTGCTGAGCGGGGCAGCCTGAGCATCTTCGCCGTCATCATCACCCTGGTCGTGGTGGTGTTCTTTGGCGCTGTGGTCGACTTCGGACACAAACTCCAAGCCCGCCACGACGCCTACGCCGCCGCACAGGAAGCCGCCCGAGCAGGCGCCGGCCAAGTCGACCTCTACCGCGCCTACGCCCACGGCCGCTACACGGTCGACCGTGCCCACGCCGTCCGAGCGGCCCACAGCCACCTGCGGGCCAGCGGGCACACCGGCTCGGTAACCGCCACCGGGCCACGCTCGATCCAGGTACGGGTCACCATCACCCGCCCCGCCCTCTTCGTACACCTGATCGGCATCCCCACCCTCACCGCCCACGGCACCGCCACCGCGGATCTCACCACCGAAGCGGAAGGACCGCAGCAGCCATGACTCGCCTTGTCGACATCTGCCGTGGCCTGGGCGCGCTCGCCACCTTGGCTTTCCTACTCGTCGGTGCGCCCATCGCCCTGTACGTGGTGAGCGGCTCCCCCATTCCCGACCGGCTACCAGACTGGGAGGAAATCCGCGTCACCCTGATGCAGCCCGATCACGACCACTCGGTGTTCCTCGGCGTCATCCGCCTGATCGGCTGGGGAGGCTGGGTCCTGTTCGTCATCCTCATCGGCACCGAAACCATCGGCCTTCTCACAGGCGGCAGCCTGAAGCTCCCCACATCCGTACGCCCCGCCCAGCATGTGGCGCGCGACCTGATCACCATGACCGCGCTCATCTTCACCACCGGCGCCGCCCTCACCCACACCGTCGAACCGCACACCGCTCACGCCGCAGTCGCTACGGCGGATGCAGAGCAGAAGGCACCGCCCTACTCGGTCAAC